>DATENQ010000480.1:0-4005 GCA_035275005.1 Pyrinomonadaceae bacterium
ATCACCGCGGGCTGGCCCACTGCCGGACCGGGCTTCACAAAAAGATCGAGCGCGTTATCGTTCACGGTGAGAGGCGTGACTTCCGCGCCGTAGTACCACGTCAAGTCTTCCCATTCCCAACCCGATCCATACTTTGCTCCAACAAAGTAGCTCTCATCGCCGACGAGATCTCCTTCGACACGCTTCACGCCCGCGGCAGCAATGCGCGTGGCTAGATCGTCGATGGCTTTGAAGTAGTCGCCGTTGTTGAAGCGGGCGGCAATCGAAGGATCGCCACGGCCGTAAATCGTCAGGTTGCCGTGCACGACGCCTGCCGCATCCGGGCGCGTCGTCGCATAAACAGACGTGACAAAACGATAGTCAGGCGACAAACGATCGAGCGCGGCGGCGACCGTGTAAAGCTTCATGTTGGAAGCAGGTCGCAGCAGTTTCTGTGCGTTCTGTTCGAAGAGAACTCGCCCGTTATCGAGGGAGACGACTTTGATTCCAATCGTCGCGGGCGCGAGCTCCGGTTTCGCAAGGATTTCCGAAATCTTCGCTTGCAGCTCCGGAAGGGTCTTCGGCGACGGCTGCTGTTGCTGCGCAAATGCAGTCGAAAAGCAGAGCAGAAGAAGGTAGGCCAGCAATGAAATTCTTCGTTTGTACATAAACTTAAATAAGAACCGGCCGCAGATAAACGCAAATCTGCGCTTATCTACGGCTAGCTTTCTCCATCAATTCGACGAACCGCGGATCGTCTCGCAGCGACGCCCAATTCGGATCGTTCTCAAAGCAGGGTCGATTCGCATTCCCCAGCGATATCGAACGCTCGAGCCACTCAAACGCATCGCCATGCAAACCCTCGAGCGCGTAAACCGATCCGATCGAATAGCTGATGTCCGCATCGACCTCGCCGTTACGTTTCACAGCCGGAGTGAGTTGCGCGAGCGCTTCATCATGCTTGCCTTGTGCGCTGAGAAACATGGCCATGAACGGTCGTATGCCGTGCATGTTTGGATGTTTGTCGACGACGTCCTTCATCAACTCCGCGGCCGCATCCGTTTGCCCGGTGTAATACAACCCGAGCGCGCGAAAAGTTCGCACGAGGGCATTATCCTGGTCCCCGGCGGCATCGAGCTGGCGAAACGTTTCGTCAAACTGGCCCATGTACATGTAAACCAGAGCGCGGCTGTAACTCGCCACCACGTGCGCCGCCGGATCCAGACGCACAAGTCGTTCGTAACTGCGCAACGCGCGGCCGTATTCGCCATCGAGCCGGTGCAACAGCGCCTTCACGAAGTGGACCACAGGTTCGTTTGGCGCTTCACGTCGCGCGCGGTTGACCTCGTCGCGCGCCTTCTGCTTTTGCCCGCGCCACAAGTAGACAAATACCATCAGCATGCGCGCTTCGAACATGTTGGGATCGATGGATAGCGCTTTCGTAAAGGCTTTTTCAGCGCGCTCGTAATCTTCCGCTCCGCCAAATCCCTTGAAGACACGATTGACGTGACAGGCGCCGAGCCCGTCATGGGCCAGGGCGAAGTTGGGATCGAGTTGGATGGCGCGCTCGAAGTGCGCTATCGCTCCGTCGCAATCATCTTCAGACAACGTGCGGAAGATAAAACGTGCAAACAGATCGCGACCGCGGAGATACTGCTCATAAGCGGCGGGATTCTGCGTTGTCGCTTTGGCTATGCCAACTTGTTCGGCAGGACTCAGTTCAACGCGCAAACCTTCGACGATTCGTTGTGCGATCGTGTCCTGAAGAACGATGATGTCTGACGCTGCTGTGTCGATGCGATCGCTCCACAACAACTCACCGGAACCGACGTCGATCAGTTGGGCAGTGACGCGAAAACGCTCTCCGGAGTGAATGAAGCCGGCGGTCAGGACGGCGCTGACACCCAACTCCTGGCCAATCTCGCGCGGGTCCCTTTGCTGGCCCTGGTATCTCGCAATCACGGACGAAGGTCGCACGACCAACGATCGGACGCGCGCCAGCTCAGTGATCACCGCGTCCGCCAGTGAGAATTCATAAAAGCTGGAAGCCGGATCGTTGCTCAGATTCCGAAACGGCAAAATTGCGAGGCTTTTCTTCTCCTGATCCGTGACGGTAGTAAACGGTGTCTCGTGGATACCTTGTTTCGAAGACGTTGTCAGGTTGGGCGCAGACGTCGGGGATTCGGTCCGCGTGATCGATTTGAACCAGCGCACCGCGCGTGAAACCGGGTTCGCGCCGTGCAAATGTCGCGGCGGCTCGGCCGTAACGCTTTGATAGCCTGTGGCGGTCGCATCGAGTTCGTGTAGCACTTGCCGCAGCTCGTTGCGAAAGTCTTCCATGTTCTGGAAACGATCTTTCGGTTCTTTCGCGAGTGCTTTATCGATGATTTGATTTAAGCGCGGCGGAATCGAACCAGAGCGCAATTCGGAAATCGGGCGCGGCGGATCGTGCAATACCGCATGACGCACATCGATCGTTGTCTTGCCGCGAAACGGCCAGGTGCCGGTCAGCATTTCGTAGAGCAACACACCGAGTGAAAAGATGTCCGCGCGCTTGTCGACGCGATCGCCGCGGGCCTGTTCCGGCGCCGCGTAAGTCGCCGTGCCGTACGGGACGCCGACTTCGGTTAACTCGGTGCGATGAATTCCTGAGGTTACTGCTTCGGTGTCGTCCAACAGCTTTGCTAAGCCGAAGTCGAGCACTTTCACCTGGCCTGAAGCGGTGACCATCACGTTGCCCGACTTGATGTCGCGATGAATGATGCCGCGACTGTGCGCGGCTGCGAGCGCGTCGGCAACCTGCAAACCGATCAACAGCGTAGTCTTCAATTCGAGCGGGCGACCGGCAACTAGTTGGCGCACGTTCTTGCCTTCGACGAACTGCATCGCGATGAAGTGAACACCATCTACTTCGTCGAGATCGAAGATGGTGCAGATGTTTGGATGGTCCAATGCGGAGGCGAGACGTGCTTCACGTTCAAATCGTTTGAGGTTGGCTTCTTTGACGCTGAGCTCAGGCGGGATGACCTTGATTACAACCGGGCGGCCGAGCTTTGTGTCGACGGCTTTGTAAACTGCGCCCTGCCCGCCGACACCGAGCTTGTCCGTGATGCGGTAGTTGCGAAGTGTCCTGCCTAGCATCGTTTTTTAGCCACGGATGAACACGGATTCTTTTTCTGATCTGTGCTATCCGTGTTCATCTGTGGCAAAAGTTTCTAACAGCTCTTCGGCCGTTGCGGTTGCAGTTCCGACTTTTCCGACGACGATTCCAGCGGCGTGATTCGCGAATGCCGCTGCTTCGAGCATTGTCGCGCCCGTGGCGAGTGCGCCGGCCAGGGCTGCGATAACAGTGTCGCCGGCGCCCGTTACATCATAGACCTCGCGAGCTGCTGTTTCGACGTAAACCGGGTCGCCGTCGCCTTCCAGCAACATCATTCCACGATCGCCGCGCGTTATTAACACGGCGTCACAGTCGAGTTTTTCCCGAATGACTTTCGCGGCGTGATGCGATCCGTCATCCGAAGTGTCTTCAGAATCGCTCATCCGCAGCGCTTCGACGTGATTCGGCGTCACTAGCGTTGCCGGACGGTACGAGCTGAAGTTTCGCAGTTTCGGATCGATCAGCACCGGAACCTGCTCGTAAGCGATAGGCAGTATCTCGCGCAGTATTCGCGGCGTTACCACACCCTTGTCGTAGTCTGAAACGACGAACGCGTCCGCTTGCTTGAGCGCCTCCTTCAAACACGAAACAATCCTCTCCTCGACCTTCGCAGTCACCGGGCTGCGCGACTCGCGATCCGCCCGCACGACGAGCTGACTGTGCGCAATGATGCGCGTCTTCGTAGTCGACGGTCGCGACTCGTCGACTATTAGACACCGCTCCTGCGTTCCGAGTTCGCGCAAACCCACCTGCAGACGCTCACCGGCAGCGTCTTTGCCCACCACGCCGACAACCGATCCGCGCGCGCCGAGCGCGACAAGATTCGCAAGCACGTTTGCAGCGCCGCCAAGGTGCATCGACTCGCG
>DATENQ010000481.1:0-5330 GCA_035275005.1 Pyrinomonadaceae bacterium
CTTACGCTAACCGATCCACGGGCGGCCACGGAGTGCCGCCCCTACAATAACGCCCGTGAAGAAATGAATATCCTGGATCAATGCGATGATTTGCGGGCGCGGGAGGAGCCTTTTGTTCTTGCCACCGTTGTCGCCTACAAGAGTCCGCAGTCGGCGAAGCCGGGATCGAAAGCAATCATCAAGGCGAATGGCTCATCGACCGGATGGGTCGGTGGCGGTTGCGTGCAACCGATTGTTCGGCGTGAAGCACTACGTATTCTGCAAACAGGCCAGCCGAAGCTTTTGACGATCAGTCCCGATGAGCCACGCGACGATTGGAAAGGAGTCGAGTCGTTCCGCATGACCTGCGAAGGTGGCGGTTCGCTTGAGATTTACCTGGAACCTTTTTTGCCAAAACCTCAACTGCTGATCGTCGGCGCTTCTCCGGTAGCCGAAACACTCGCACGGCTCGGCGACCTGCTGGACTTCAAAGTCGTCGTCGCTGATACGGATTTCAGTTCAGTCAGAGATCAGATCAACGAATCCAGCTACGTCGTAGTCGCGACGATGGGTAATCACGATGAGGAAGGATTGCTCGCGGTAGTCGGAACAAGGCCCAAATATCTCGGCCTCGTGGCCAGCAGGAAGAAGTCGGCAGCGTTGTTTGAATACGTTCGCTCAACCGGCACAACTGACGAGGACATTGCTGTTATTACATGTCCGGCCGGACTCGAGATCGGCGGCGAGACGTTGCCGGAGATCGCGTTGAGCGTCGCGGCAGAAATCACGCGCATTCGCAGGGCGAGCGCCGAGCAACCGCGAACGGTCGCGACCGCGATCGATCCGATCTGCGGCATGACAGTCGACGTCGAGAACGCAAAATACAGTTCAGTGGTTGACGGACAAACGATCTACTTCTGCTGTCTGCGTTGTAAGGAAACGTACGATCAGCCACAGATTTCACAGATTAAACGGATATGAGGAAGTTCATCTCGGGATTAGTTCTGGGTGCGGGCGCGTCGCAGCGGTTCGGACAACCGAAGCAGTTGTTGCCATATCGCGGCACGACGATGCTGGGTTGGGTTGTTGACCAGGTGCAGCGTTCTACAGCACTTGATGAAGTTGTTGTTGTTCTCGGACGCGCCGCGGAGGAAGTGCGTGAACGAGTGAATTTTGGCGCGGCACGTGTCGTGGAGAATCCGGTCTTTGGTGAAGGCTGTTCGTCTTCATATCGCGCGGGTATTGGCGCCCTCGATCCCGAGTCAGCAGCAATCATGATCATCCTGGGTGACTTGCCGGGAATCACGCCGGAGATAATCAACCGGCTCGCTGACGCGTGGCGCGAGCAGGAGGCGCCGATTGCGCTCTGTTCGTACGAGGGACGTAAAGGCCATCCGATGATCTTCGCGCGCAAGATGTTTGCACAACTCGTGGATCTGCACGGCGACAAAGCCGCATGGAAGCTCGTTGACGCAAATGCCGCGCATGTTCAGGAAGTTCAATTTAATCTTCCCTACCCTGACGATATCAACACGCCCGCAGACTTTGAGCGATTGGCAACAGCCGGAAGAGAAAATTGAGAGACGAAGTCAGACAAATTCAGCGCCTGCTCGAAGAACAGGTCTACATTGCCGACGCCGCGATCGCTACGGCGTTGTACTTGTCGATGGCGCTTGGCAAGCCACTGCTGGTCGAAGGGCCGGCGGGCGTCGGAAAAACCGAGATTGCCAAGGCGTTAGCCAGCGCGCTCCAGACGAAGCTGATTCGTCTCCAGTGCTACGAAGGTCTCGACGCCACCACCGCGCTTTACGAATGGAACTATCCGAAACAGTTGCTGCATCTCAAACTCGAAGAGTCGTCCGCGGCTTCCGAAGTTGAAAAGGAAGCGATGATCTTCAGTGAAGCGTTTTTACTGAAGCGGCCGTTGCTACAGGCGATCACGGAACACGATCGCGCGCCGGTGTTGTTGATCGACGAGATCGATCGGAGCGATGAAGAGTTTGAGGCATTTCTGCTCGAAGTGCTTTCTGATTTTCAGGTGACCATTCCCGAGATTGGTCCGATCAAGGCGACTCACCGGCCGCACGTGGTGCTGACTTCCAACCGTTCACGCGACTTGTCTGATGCGCTGAGACGGCGCTGTCTCTATCATTGGATTGATTATCCATCGCTGGAGAAGGAGCTCGAGATCGTGCGCGCGAAGGTGTCCGGCATCGATGAAACGCTTTCGTCGCAGCTGACTAGAGTGATGCAGGCCACCAGAACAATGAGCCTGTCGAAGATACCCGGTGTTGCGGAAACGTTGGATTGGGCCAACGCACTCGTTGCGTTGCAAGCGCCTGCGTTGAACGAAGAGGTTATCACTGAGACTCTCGGATGTTTTCTGAAAGACGAAAGTGACATCGCCGCGTTCAAGGCAGAGTTGCCACGGATTACCACGGAATACACGGATTAAAAACATTATTTGTTCTGATCCGTGTTTTCCGTGTTCATCCGTGGCTGAATTTTATGGCCGAATTAGAAATAGAAAGGGTCGTGCTTTTCTGTCGTGAGTTGAGATCACGCGGGCTCTCCGTAACGCCTGCGGAAGTTGTTACAGCCGCGACAGCACTACAAGTGATCGACAGAGTTGATCGTGACGAACTCTTTCTAAGTCTGCGCAGCATTCTCACGACCAGCGTCGACGACTTTCCGATCTTCGAAGAAGTCTTCAAAAGATTTTGGAACCAGTCGCACTCGCCCAGCCGCACCGCCATCGTGCGCAGTCGAAGCAGTTCACGTCAATCGTCAAAGGGTCTCGCATTCTTCCTCGAACACTGGGGCAGTTCGTTTAGCGGCGACGCTCAACCCGTCAAAGTTCCAGGCGCGAGTGAAACCGAATCGTCGACCACAAGAGATTTCAGCGAGTTCAGCAACGAGGAGCTGGAAGAAATTTCGCGCCTCGCACGTCGCATCGTTAGACGCCTGGCAAACAGACCGAGTCGTCGCTGGCGACCCGTGAAGCGTGGTCACCGCGTGAATCTGCGACGCTCGTTACGTCTGTCGTTAAAGACCGGCGGTGAACTGATCGATCTGGCATACAAAGAACGGCGGCCGAAGCGAACCAAGCTATTCGTCATCTGTGACGTCTCGGGATCGATGGACATCTACAGCCGTCTCTTACTGCAATTTGTGTATGGCCTCCAAAACAGTTTTGCGAAAGTGGAATCGTTTGTCTTCGCTACTTCGCTGGCGCGCATCACGGGCGACCTGAAAAACAAAACTTATCAACGCGCGCTCTATCGTCTCGCAACAAACATTCGCGGCTGGTCCGGAGGCACGCGCATCGGCGCAAGCCTCGCGATGTTCAACGATCAGTGGCTCGCCCGCATCGATAAACGCACCATCGTGATCATTTTGAGTGACGGCTGGGACACAGGCGAACCTGAAAAACTCGTCACCGCGCTCGCGATGTTGAAGCGGCGCGCAGGCCGGTTGATCTGGCTCAACCCGCTGCTCGGCAGCGCAGATTATGCACCCGTGACTAAAGGCATGCAGGCAGCATTGCCTTTCATCAACGTATTCGCACCCGCGCACGATCTACACAGCCTGCGCGCGCTCGAACCGCACCTGGTTTTATAATGAGCCACAAAAAGGCACAAAAAGCACAAACGATTTTTCTTGATTTTTGAGCCTTTTGTGCCTTTTTGTGGCTATTTTCTGATGGAAGAACTTTTTGACGACATCGAGAAACTGGCCCACGCGGAAAAGCGCGTCGCCATGGCCACACTCGTCGCCACGCGCGGCACAAGTCCGAAACGCGAAGGCGCGAAGATGTGGGTCGGTGAGGAAGGTCGCATCCTGGGCTCGGTAACAATCGGCGGGTGTGTTGACGCGCGCGTGATTGCCGAATCTGAGCAGGCACTGTCGTCCTTCAAATCGCGGCTCGTTGAGATGAAGCTCGCCAACGAAGACGCTTGGGAGATCGGCTTCTCCTGTGCCGGCGATCTCGACGTCCTGATCGAGCCGGTGGATGTGGGCAACCTGCTTGAGTTGTATCGAGCTGTCCGTAACGCAGTAGATCGCGGCAAACGTGCAGTGCTCGCCACTGTGCTTAAAGAGAGCTCACGCAAGCTGCTGATCGTTGAAGACGGTGAAACAACGGGATCGTTAGGCCCGCCGGAGCTCGATCACGAAGCGCAAACCGTTGCCGTTGAACTAATGCGCAAGCGCGCATCAAGCACGGTTTCGCTCGGCCCGGACTCCCTGCCTGTATTCTTTGAAGTGCATGGACCACCGCCAACCTTGATCGTCTTCGGCGCCGGTCATGTCGCGATGCCGCTCATCAGCCTGGCCCACGACCTCGGATTGAAAACAGTTGTTGTCGATGGACGCCCGCGCTTCGCCACGCGAGAACGTTTTCCGGATGTCGATCAGCTGCTGATCGGAATCCCCTCCGAGATTGCGGAAACTCTCGCCTACACGTCTTCAACGTTCGTGGTGCTGACTGCTCACGACTACAAATACGATCTGCCCGTGTTGAAAGTGGTACTGCCTACTCGTCCTGCATACGTGGGTTTGTTGGGCAGCAAACGACGCGGCCATGCGATCAAAGAATTTCTGCGTGACGGTGGCATAGATCCCGCGTTGTTGGACCAGCTTCACGTGCCCACCGGACTGGACATCGGCGCAGACACCGCGGCGGAAATCGCGCTCAGCATTCTCGCCGAAGCCGTCGCAATCAAATCAGGCCGCTCGGCAGCATTCCTGAGAGACACGAAGTAATGCCCGCGTTGTACAGTGACATTCTTCTCGATCACTTCC
Source organism: Pyrinomonadaceae bacterium (assembly GCA_035275005.1). GTDB lineage: Bacteria > Acidobacteriota > Blastocatellia > Pyrinomonadales > Pyrinomonadaceae > PSRF01. The sequence continues at coordinate 4,783 of DATENQ010000481.1, forward strand.
GTCATCCGCGTAACTACGGCAGCCTGGCCGCGCCTGACGTAAGCAACGAACAGTTCAATCCTCTTTGCGGCGATCGCATCAGGCTCGAGTTGAAGCTCGATCAGTCAATCGTGAGCGAAGCCCGTTTCAAGGGTGATGCCTGCGCTATCAGCACAGCCGCCGCCTCGCTCCTCACCGAACTCATCCTCGGCGCAAGCATCGCGGAGCTCGCCGGCATTTCCGATGCTCGCCTGATCTCAATGCTTGAAAGTGATATCCAGCCGTCGCGTCTACCGTGCGCCCTCCTGCCCTTGCAGGCCCTGCGCGAAGGCCTGAAGAATTACCGGAAAAGCTGAAAAGACAAGTCAGAAAACAAAGAACAAGTCAGGAAGATGTATAGACCGGAGACATCCTAAACACATGTTCGGAGACATGGTAAACACTTTTCCCGTTGCTGATACCTTTCGGCTCGAAAGGAGTCGAGAGGATGCCCTGGAGAGTGAGTTCCACCATGTCAGAACGTCACCAGTTCGTTTTACTAGCCAGTCAACCGAACGCCAATATCCGAG
>DATENQ010000482.1:0-17875 GCA_035275005.1 Pyrinomonadaceae bacterium
GTTCAAGCTGCGGCTTACTTAATTGCTTTTACATCAACCGGCTTCGCAAAAAGATTATCCGGAAACCTCTGATTGTATTGCACCGACTCGTAGTTGATCCGTGAGATCTGCTTTCCGTTCACGAAGTGATCGACCACCCACGGCGCCGTGACGCCATCGACCTGGATAAACTTTAATAACTGATCTTCTTCGGTCGTCTCGACCATGTCGCCCGAGTCGGGATCTTTGCGCATGCGCTTGTAGATGATCTTCGCGGGCAAACCGTCGCGTGCGCCAAACTCATATTCGATCCAGTAGCCTTCCGGATCCGTCAGCCGGATCGCCTCATTGCGTTTGCCGACCCCAGCCTCGCGCCGTCCGACGTAAGTGATCTTGCCACCATCCTTTTTCCAGTTGCCGCGTAACAGATACTCGAGACCGGTTCTCATCGCGCGTTTGAAATCCTCAACCTGCGCGGGTGACTGATCGGAGATCTTCTTGACCGCCCCGTCAAACAGCCAGCCCGTGTCGCCGACGTTTGTTTGGATCGTGCGAATCCCGTCACCCGTAAACTCGGTGCGTTCCTTATCGGGATAAGCGATGTAGTCGAGAAAGCGCGCGGGAATCTGCGTGATACCGCCTTTGTACGTGGTGTAGAAACCTTTTCCGGTTACGGTTTGCACGCTCAGATACTTCTGACCACCCAACGCCGCCACCGCCTGATCGATTATCTGTTGCGATTTTTCGTCAACGGAAACGGACGGGGCTTGTGCCGGCGCAGGGGTCTGCGTAAGAAATAGAGACACTATCAAAACTAAAATCATTGAGGTATACGAAAGGTCGATAACATTCTCACGCAAAGACGCAAAGACAGCAAAGAAAACTACGATTCTTTGCGCTCCTTAGCGTCTTTGCGTGAGACGTACTACTAACTAATTGAACTGCGGGTTATATCCGTCAGCAGGTTTCACCACCACTTCGCCGTTTTCAACATCAACTTTGAAACTCGACGCCGTCTTCCACAAAGCGGTGATCGGGAGCTTCACCTTCTCATCGATGTGTCGCTTCAGGAAGCGCGCGCCGTAAGCGGTGTTGTAACCCTTTTCGGTCAGCAGGTTCACTGCCGCTTCGGTTACTTCAAACAGCTTGCCCTGGCGCTCCATCTGCCGGCGCAGTTTCTCGAGATACAGCTTCGCGATCTGTCGCACTTCATCCATCGTCAACGGCGAGAACACGACGATCTCATCGATGCGGTTGCGAAACTCCGGCGAGAAGCGCTGTTCCGATGCCTTCATCACTTCATTCTTAACCTGACGGAAGTCCGCAGCCGTCTTGGTGCCAAACCCCAACGGCTTCTCAAACTTCTTAAAGTTCTCCGAACCGAGGTTCGAAGTCATGATGATGATTGCATCCGAGAGGTAAACCTTCTTGCCGCGTCCATCCGTCAACCAGCCTTCGTCAAAAGCCTGGAGGAAGAGGTTCATCAAGTAAGGCGACGCCTTCTCAACCTCGTCGAGCAACAGCACTGTGTACGGATTCTCTCGCAGTTGCTCGGTGAGGATTCCACCTCGCTCCGAGCCGACGATTCCGCGCGGCATGCCGATTAGTTTCTCGATGCTGACAGTGCCGTCGCTGTACTCCGACATGTCGATGCGAACCATCTTCTCTTCGTCACCAAACATGAACTCAGCCACAGCTTTGGCCAACTCAGTCTTGCCGACACCTGTTGGACCAAGGAACAGCAACACACCATCAGGCTTGTAATGCGATTCCTTCAACGGGCCTTTATTCAGCCGCAAGCGTTGCGCAACCGCCGTGATCGCTTCTTTCTGACCGATAACACGATTGCTCAGCATCGCTTCAGTCATCGCAAAACGATCGCTCGTGTCGCGGAAGATCATGTCGGGCGGGATGCGCGATTCCTGCGAGATGACCTCGATAATGTGTTCAGGCCGGACCACCATCTTCTGCGGCTCGTTGATCTCAACCTTCACCGCTGCCGTATCGAGCCAGCCAATGGCTTTGTCAGGCAGGTGCAGATTGCGGATGTACTTCGGAGCCATCTCCAGCGCGGTATTGATGGCGTCGTCGGAGATTTTGACGGAGTAGTTTTTCTCGAGTCGCGGACGAAGACCGAGCAGGATCTCCTTGGTCTCGTTGATCGACGGCTCGACGACTTTCACCATGCGGAAGCGACGTGCGAGCGCTTCGTCATCGGCGATGTACTCTTTGTATTCCGAAAGAGTCGTCGCGCCGATGATGCGCATCTCGCCGCGCGCCAGTGCGGACTTAAACATGTTGGCAGCATCCGAAGACGTGCCGAGCGCGGCGCCCGCGCCGATGATCGTGTGTGCTTCGTCGATGAAGAGAATCAGGTTATCGCGTTCTTTGACTTCGTCGATGATGCCTTTGATTCGTTCTTCAAACATGCCGCGCAGCATTGTGCCTGCGACGATGCCGCCCATCTGTAGTTGAACGATGTGAGACGAACGAAGACGCATCGGAACCTTTTCCGGTTCCAACTCGATGAGACGCGCGAGTCCTTCGATGACCGCAGTCTTACCGACACCAGGCTCACCAACCAACATCGGTGAATTTGCACGTTCCCGGTGGCAGAGGATCTCGATGATCTGTTGAATCTCTTTTTCGCGTCCGATGGTGGGCGGGATCTTGTCCGCTCGTGCAAGTCGATTGAGTGAGACGCCGAAGTGTTTCAGATAAGGCGGAAGCTCAAACTTCTTTCTGTTCTGTTCTTCTTCCAGTTCGCGTTTCTGCACCTGCGCCCGGACGTTTTCCTGAACAGCTTCAGGGCTGGCGCCCATGTTTCGCAAGACGTCTACGAACAGCCCATCGTGGCTGCTCAATGCTTCAAAGATGTCAGTTGCTTCAATTGTTTTGCGACCCTGCGTGCGGGCGCGTTCCATGGCCCGCTTGAAGAGGTCGGTCGTATCAGGTCCGATGCGAAATCCTTTTCCGGCGTGATGCTGCCGGCTGCCGGTGAGCCGTTTTTCAATCGCCATTTTGACCACTACAGGGTCAAGCGATAACTCACGCATCGCGGAGTTGAACATATCAGGCTCTTCAACAGTCAGAGCCTGGAGGATATGTTCCACTGATACGAAGTTTTGGTCACGACGGCGCGATTCATTCAGCGCATATTCGAGAATGCGCTGTCCGCTGTCGCCAAATTTGTCTTTGTATGAACCTAAGTCAACCATATTTCTTTTACGACCGTCGCTTGCGATTAGATCAGCAATTCGCTGCAACAGTATCACTCAACTTTCAAACAACTCGCCTCAATCCAAGTTGCTGCACTTGGATGTCGTCAGCATAGACGCCGTTGCGTTTCAATGCAATAACAATCCGGGCGAGGCTTTCTAAGCAAATTTGTGGCCGCGAATAGCACATAAATGAATTTTTCTCTGCGGTTCTTTGCGTGTCCACTGTGTCCTCTGCGTTGAGAAGCCATTTAACGCAGAGAACGCAAAGATACGCGGAGGACCGCAGAGGATTTGCTGCCGTTTTTAGTAGTCGTAATCGTCACCTCCACCCATTGGCGGACCGCCCTTCTTCCCTTCAGGTAGATCGGTTACAGCGGCATCAGTGGTTAATAACAATCCAGAAATCGACGCTGCATTTTGTAATGCGGTGCGTACCACTTTAGTTGGATCGATGATCCCCGCCGCGACGAGATCTTCAAACTCACCCGTGACGGCATTAAATCCTTTATTCCCCTTCAACTGTTCTACTTCACCGACAACCACGGCGCCTTCGACGCCCGCGTTTTCAGCAATGCGCCGGATTGGTTCCTGCAACGCTCGGCGCACAAGTTTTACGCCCGTGCGAACATCCGGATCTTCATGATCGTGGTTATCGAGAACTTTTGCAGCTCGCAGCAACGCTACGCCACCGCCCACCACGATTCCTTCCTGCGCGGCCGCTCTCGTCGCGTTTAGCGCGTCTTCGACACGCATCTTGATCTCTTTCATTGCGGTTTCGGTCGGCGCTCCCACTTTAACTACGGCAACGCCGCCGGCGAGTTTCGCGAGACGCTCCTGGAGCTTTTCGCGATCGTAGTCAGACGTGCTTTCTTCCATCTGTCTGCGAATCGTGGCGACGCGTCCCTGGATCGCTTTGGTATCGCCACCACCCTCGACGAGCGTCGTCGTTTCCTTGTCGACAATCACGCGCTTCGCGGTTCCGAGATCTGCAAGCGTGACATTTTCGAGTTTGATACCGAGATCTTCGGTGATCATTTTTCCACCAGTCAGGGTCGCGAGGTCTTCCAGAATCGCCTTGCGACGATCGCCAAACGCCGGTGCTTTCACGGCGCAAACTTTGATCGTTCCGCGCAGACGATTTACCACGAGCGTTGCGAGTGCATCACCTTCGATGTCTTCGGCGATGAGCAGCAGAGCACGTCCGGCGCCGACTGTTTGTTCCAGCAACGGCAGCAGATCACGCATCGCGGCGATCTTCTTCTCGTAAAGCAAAATGTACGGCTCGTCGAGAATCGCTTCCATGCGATCGGGATTGGTGATGAAATACGGCGACAAGTAACCGCGATCAAACTGCATTCCCTCGACAATATCGAGCTCGGTTTGTATCGTCTTCGACTCTTCAACCGTGACCACGCCGTCTTTACCAACCTTGTCCATCGCTTCAGAGATCAGTTCGCCGATGTGACGATCGTTATTGGCTGAAACTGTCGCGACGTTCGTCAGTTCTTCCTTGCTCTTGATCTGCTTCGACATGCGCTCCAGTTCCGCGACGACCTGTGCTGTCGCGAGCTGAATGCCGCGTTGTAACGCCATCGGATTCGCGCCCGCGGCCACGTTCTTTACGCCTTCGCGAAAGATTGCCTGCGCGAGAACTGTGGCGGTGGTGGTGCCGTCGCCTGCTTTGTCGTTCGTTTTGACGGCGACTTCGCGAACCATCTGCGCGCCCATGTTTTCGTACTTGTTCTTGAGCTCGATCTCTTTGGCGACCGTGACGCCGTCTTTGGTTATCACGGGCGAACCGAATCTCTTGCCCAGAACAACGTTGCGACCCTTTGGTCCCAACGTCACGCGCACCGCATTCGCGAGTATGTCCACACCTTGAAGCATCGCATTGCGCGCTTCTTCTCTAAACTTCAGTTCTTTTGCCGGCACTCGTTTTCTCCTTTAGTTGTTCCGCGGATTACGCTGATTCCGCAGATTCTTTTGCTGCACGTCCGACTTTAACGCGGGCCGGACGCAGCAGGCGATCTCCCATTCGGAACCCGCGACTATATTCCTCAATTACTCGGCCGTCCATCTCTGCGTCTGTTTCTCCAGTATCGACGGCTTCGTGCAACTCGGGATTGAACTCCTCGCCAACCGACTCGATCGGCTCAACTCCGGCATTCGCCAGCGCGGATTGAAAACTGCCGGCGATACCGCGAACGCCTTCGAGGAGCGCTTCGCGAGTCGTGTTTTCTGATTGGATAGCTCTGTTCAAGTCGTCCAAGACAGGAAGTAAAGCAGCGATAAACTTTGCCTTCTCGCCTGCTGCACGCTCATCAGCCGATCGATTCAGACGTTGCCGCGTCTCGTCAGTCTCGCGTTGCAGTTGCTGGCGTAGCTGATCGAAACGTGACTGCACCTCCTGCACCTGTCTTTCCGCGGCCCTGGTGCGCGTCTCGAGCTCTTCAACGTACGACGGCTTTAGACTCGGTTGCTCCTGTTCTGCGTTTACACGTTCCGCGCCCTCATCGTCGAGATATATCCGACGGCGATCCGTCACCCTTAGCTCGTTTTCTTCTCTACCCATAATTCGTCCTTAACTGATCTTAATATCGATCTTCTTCGGTTTCTGTTCGGTCCGTTTCGGCAATCGTATTTGCAAAACGCCGTCCTTGTATTCAGCTCCGATCCTGCTTTGATCGACGGAACCCGGAACACTGAACGTGCGCAGGAATTTTCCTCTTGGTCTTTCGGTGCGATATAGCTTCGACTCTGTAATCGAGCGTATTCCCTTGACGATCAAACGGTTGTCCTCAGCGTCGATCTCCAGCGCCTCACGATCGATGCCCGGCAGGTCCAGGGCAAGCAAGAAGCCAGTTTCAGTTTCGTAAATGTCAGCAGCGGGCGTCCAGTCGGCGCGCTCAAATTCGTCGCCTGATGCATCTGCCTGGCTGCGTCGCTGCGTCGCATCTTCAAAGAGCCGGTTCATACGATCCTGTAGAACTACCAAATCCTGCAACGGATTCCATTGTTGTGCCATGTTCATTCTCCAAATAGTGCCCTGCTTTGAATTTTCTTTATCCACAGATTACGCAGATTCATTTTCATAATCTATGGATGGGTTTATGCCGTCGCAAAGGCCGCGTCAGTTTTGAATTCCATCTTGTCGCCGTTAGCCGAAAGTCTAATTATTTGACCCGGCTGAATCTCGCCTTGCAAAAGTTTTACAGCGAGCGGATTCTGAATCAGCGACTGGATAGCGCGCTTCAGCGGTCGCGCTCCGTAACTCGGATCGTATCCTTCGCGCATCAACAGTTCCCTCGCCGAAGGCTCCAGCACGAGCGTGATGTTGCGCTCGTTAAGCATCGTCTTCAAGCGCTCCAGTTGAACGTCGATGATCTTGCCAATCTGCTCCCGCGAGAGCTGGTGGAAGACGACGATGTCGTCAATGCGATTCAGAAACTCCGGTTTGAAATGTAGTCGCAGTTCCTGAATCACCGCTTCACGCACCTGCTTCACGTCGCCTTCGGCTGCCTGGATCTCACGCGAGCCGAGGTTTGAAGTCATGATCAAAACAGTGTTCTTGAAATCGACTGTTCGACCTTTTGAATCCGTCAGCCGGCCGTCGTCGAGAATCTGTAGCAGCACGTTGAAAACATCCGGGTGTGCTTTCTCGATCTCGTCAAACAGAATGACTGAGTAAGGCCGGCGACGAACCGCTTCGGTGAGCTGTCCGCCCTCGTCGTAACCGACATATCCCGGAGGCGCGCCGATCATGCGCGCGACTGCATGCTTCTCCATGTACTCGGACATGTCGAGACGCACCATCGCGCGTTCGTCGTCAAACAGGAACTCCGCGAGCGCTCGCGCGGTTTCTGTCTTACCGACACCGGTTGTACCAAGAAAGATGAACGAACCGATGGGACGATTCGGATCCTGCAATCCGGCGCGTGAACGCCTGACGGCGTTTGCAACGGCGGCCAGTCCTTCTTCCTGACCGATCACACGATTGCCCAAACGCTCTTCCATCGTCACCAGCTTCTGCATCTCGCCTTCGAGCATTCGCGTAACGGGGATGCCGGTCCACTTGGAAACGATCACGGCGACATCCTCTTCGTCGACTTCTTCTTTCAGCATCACGCCGTCCTGCTGGAAGCCCGCGAGCTTATCCTGATCGACTTTAAGCCGGCGCTCCATTTCGGGAATCGTGCCGTATTGAATCTCGGAAGCGCGCGCCAGATCACCGGCGTTGCGAGCCTGGTCGAGCTTGAAACGAAGCTGCTCGAGCTCGGCTTTGGCTGAACGAATGTGATCGATCGCTTCTTTTTCCGACTGCCACTTCGCCTTCATGCCGGCGGAAGTTTCCTTTAAGTCGGCAATGCGCTGTTCGATCTCCCGCAAACGCGTTTTCGACTTTTCGTCTTCTTCTCTTTGCAGCGCCTGTCGCTCGATCTCGAGTTGGATGGTTTCGCGTTCCAACTGATCGATCTCCTGGGGCAGGGAATCGATCTCGATACGAAGCCGTGATGCAGCTTCGTCAATGAGGTCGATTGCCTTGTCAGGCAGAAAACGATCGGTGATGTAACGATTTGACAGTGTTGCCGCGGCCACGATGGCGGAGTCTTTAATGCGCACGCCGTGATGGACCTCGTAACGGTCTTTCAAGCCGCGCAGGATCGCGATCGTGTCTTCGACAGTCGGTTCGCCGACATAGACCTGTTGGAAGCGGCGTTCGAGTGCCGCGTCTTTTTCGATGTGCTTCTTGTATTCGTTGAGCGTGGTCGCGCCCACACACCTGAGCTCACCGCGCGCGAGCGCGGGCTTCAACATGTTCGAGGCGTCAATCGCGCCTTCCGCGGCCCCGGCGCCCACGAGTGTGTGCAACTCGTCGATGAAAAGAATGATTTGACCTTGCGCGTTCTCGATTTCTTTGAGGACGGATTTCAGTCGATCCTCAAACTCGCCGCGATACTTTGCACCTGCGAGCATTGAACCGAGATCTAGTCCCACCAGTCGTTTGTTACGCAGGGTCTCAGGCACGTCGCCGGAGATAATGCGTTGCGCCAGGCCTTCGACGATCGCCGTTTTACCGACACCTGGCTCGCCGATCAGTACCGGATTGTTTTTTGTTCTGCGTGAAAGAACTTGAATGGTGCGCCGGATCTCGTCGTCGCGTCCGATGACGGGATCGAGTTTTCCTTTGCGCGCCTGTTCAGTCAGATCGCGCGCGTATTTCGAAAGAGCCTGGTAGTTCTGTTCCGCGTTCTGATCGGTGATCCGCGTGCCGCCGCGCATCTGTTCGATGACTTTGAACAGATCATCTTGCTTGACGCCGTGCTGGCGCAGGATCTTGCCGGCGTCGCCGTCTTTCTCATCGGCGACGGCGAGCAGGAGATGCTCGGTCGAAATGAACTCGTCCTGCATCTTGTCTGCCTGGTTTTGTGAAGCCGTAAAGATCTGGCTCAAACGCGAGCTGAAATACTGTTGACCACCCTGCACGCGTGGAAAACGAGCTACGGCCGCCTGCGTGTCATTGAGGATGACCGCAACGTTGGCGCCGAGTTTGCCGAGGATTGGTCTAACGATACCTTCAGGCTGCTCGAGCATGACTGCCAGCAAATGCTCCGGCTCAACCTGCTGGTGCTGGTTCCTTTCAGCAAGCTCGATCGCCGACTGAATTGCTTCCTGTCCTCGTAGTGTGAACTTGTCTAAACGCATCGTAAATAACTCTACTAAAAAGACTCGAACGGGCTCGATGTTCGTATCCTAAACTACGACGAGCCCGCTCGCATTTTACCGACCCAGCAAAAGCTTACCGCCCGCCAGTTGCTTCTTTTGCTTTTCCGGTTTCGGCTGTGGTTTCGATTGTCTTCTGCGAGGAGCCCGAGCCAGTTCCCGTCACCTGAATGCGCCGAGACTTCGTCTCCTCTCGCTTCGGCAACGTCACTCGCAACACGCCGTTGTTGTATTCAGCGGTTGCTCCCTCTGCGGATACTGTCTGCGGCAGGGTGAAAGAACGTGTGAAGGCGCCATACGAGCGCTCCACCCGATGGTAATTGTCCGTCTCGTCCGTCTTTTCAAACTTGCGCTCACCGCGGAGGGTGATGACATTGTTCTCGATCGAGAGATCGAAGTCTTCCTGTTTCATTCCAGGGAGTTCGGCCTCGAGCACGATCTGGTCCTTGTTCTCATAGATGTCGACGCTGGGCGCCCAGGCGCCGCGGCCAATGCCCTCATCGCCGAAGGCACGGGTTAGATTGGTGGAGAACAAGCGGTTCACTTCTTCCTGTAAGGTCCGCAGGTCGCGGAAAGGGTCATAGCGAACAATAGTCATGGGATTTTTCTTCCTCCTAATATTCCTTGTTGTTCCTCTCAGCCCCCGAAGTTGTCCATGTGATTAGCTGAGCGTGGCGTCATAATAAAGGTTGAGTGTTGTTCTGTCAAGTCTCTAAATTGGCTTGGAAAAAGGCCCAGTTTGCTCAGCAGCGGGGGCAAGCCCCTCTTCCTGACTTGTTCAATTCCCTGATCCTGGATAAATAAGGACGCACGGAATAGAACAAGTCAGGAAGAGGGGCTTGCCCCCGCTGTTGAGGGTTATTGGGAGAGGCCGAAGAAGCGCTTGATGGCGGAGAGGATGCCGGCGGAATGGGCGTTAGTATCGGCCGAGTCGGTTGTCGGGGCGAGGCCCTGGCGGCGCTCGGCCATGATAAAGCTCAGGGATTCGACCAGATCCGGGTTGGTATCGAAGACCCGCTTCATCGCCGCGTGGCCGATTTCGAGCACCTCGGTCTCTTCGAGCGCCAGCACATTGGCAGTCCGGGGCTCGCCGGTAAACAGCGCCATCTCGCCGAAGAAGTCACCTTCATTGAGCGTCGCGACGGTCCGCGCACGTCCGTTTTCACTAACCTGCACCCGCACCCGTCCTTTATGTACAACGAACATCGAGGAACCTGGATCACCCGCGCGAATGACCGTCTCGCCAGGGGCAAAGACGTGACTCACAGCCGCCTGGGCCAGCATCGTGGTTTCATCTGCCGACAACGGCGCAAAGATATCGACCGCGGAAAGTCGTTCGGCAATCGCGCCGCCGTCGCCGTCCCGCAACTCCGCGCCGTAGCGCCGCTCGATATGAAGTGTGCGGGTCGGGAAAGCAAAGCCCAGTCCAGCGCGGCGGAACGCGTACCAGATTCGCTGGCGGATCAGCGCATCGGTGTCGTTGTATTTGGCATAGTCGACGAGCCAATACTTCACTTCGTAATCGACGCCGTTGTCGCCCAGATTTCGGATGCGGACTATCGGCGTGATCTTCTCGGAAACGTTGTCCGTCTCGCGCACGGCCTCGCGAATGACGTGAATGGTTTTCGCAGGCGAGTCGGTGTAAAGAGTGTTGAAAAATACGACTCGCGCGTTCAGGTTATCGCGCGGACACACCTCGATCGGCTCTTTCGCCGCATTACTGTTGGCTATTAACACCACGTGGTTCGCGAACGTGCGAATTTTGATGGCCCGCCAGCTAATCTCTTCGACTACTCCCGTGTGCCTATGCGCCCCTACGGTTATGACGTCGCCCACCTGAAACGGGCGATCAGCCTGCAAAGAGATTCCAGCGAAAAAGTTCCCGAGCGTGTCCTGCAATGCGAGACCGAGAATGACACCGAAGATTGCCGAGGTAGTGAACAGCGCGCCGAGATTTACGTCAGGAAAGATAAACGTGAAGGCAATCAGAAACAGGATCGTGAAGGCGACGATGGTGAAGATGTTTCGAATCAGCGTGGGAGCGTCGATTCGTTTGAGCCGGAAAGCAAGTCCGAAGAAGATTGAGTTGAGGGCACGGACAAACAGGTAGCCGACGATTCCCACCAAAAGCAGCTTGATGACATTGACGATCGTCTCCGCCGAGGCAGATGGGTTTGTTCCCATCCGGTGGTCGAGTAGCGCCTTGACGTCACCGGCTAAAGACCAAAACAGATAAGCGGCCAGCAAAGCTGCTGCTGACGCAAACAGGAAGAGAGCGATCTTGTTAGTAGAACGAGGCCCAGCCACGGATCATCCTTTTATCACCAAATTGGTGCCTGAGAAAAGAAAAAGAAGCCTCGAGCAAAGACGCAAACTTTGGCGCCCTTTGCGTGAAACTCTTCGTCACCACCGCAGGAGGTTAGGGAAGAGAGTGCTCAATATATATAGGAGTGACAAAAGAGTGACGACGATTGCGGTCAGCCAGGCGGCGATATTGTAGAGTGGTCCATTGACATGGCGACCCATCAGCTCGCGATTGTTTACGAGCTTCAGGATGGCGAACAGGACTATCGGAAGTAGCAATCCATTGATCACCTGCGTGACGAGCAACACCCGGATCAGCGGCAGGTTTGGCACGATCGCGATGGCTGCGCCGACGGCAACCAGAAACGTAAACGTGCCCAGGAAGATCGGCGCTTCGCGGAAGCTCCTGGAAACGCCTTTCTCAAATCCGAGCGCTTCGCTTATCGAGTAGGCCGTCGCCAGCGGCAAGACTCCCGCTGCCAGCATCGACGCTCCAAACAGCCCGATGCCAAACAACGTCTCCGCATATCTCCCGGCGAGCGGCCGCAGTGCGCGAGCGGCGTCGCCGGCACTCGTGACCTGGATGCCTGCTTTGTGAAGCGTGGCCGCAGTTGAAACAACGATGAAGAAGGCGATGAGAATCGCGAAGATCGTTCCCACCCAGACGTCGATTTTTGTTTTTACATAGTTCTCGGCTGTGACACCTTTTTCGACGACCGACGATTGAACGTACACCTGCATGTACGGCGAGATCGTCGTACCAACAATAGCCACAAACGTGAACAGAAACGCGTGCTCGAGTTTGAACTCGGGTCTCACGAGGCCAACGGTGACTGCGCTCCAATCGGGTCGCGCAAGAAAAGCGGAAACGATGTAGCCGAGAAAAACGAGGGACATCAGCAGAAACACACGCTCGACTCGTTTGTAAGATCCTTTCACGATCAGCGACCAGACGAGGATCGCCGCTATAGGCACGGAAATGTAATGTGAGACACCGAAGAGCTCACTGGCCGCGGCAATGCCGACGAACTCTGAAACAGTCACTCCTGCGTTGGCGACCAGCAGCGCGAGCATGATCAAAGCCGTCCACCTGACACCAAAACGCTCGCGGATCAGATCCGCCAAACCCTTGCCCGTGACCGCGCCCATGCGAGCGCACATCTCCTGGACAATGCCAAGACTGATTGTGATCGGGATTAAGAGCCAGAGAAGGGAATAGCCAAAGTCTGCGCCGACGGAGGCGAAGGTTGCGATACCACCGGCGTCATTGCCGGCGTTCGCGGTAATCATTCCCGGGCCGAGAATGGCGAGGTACATGAGCAGTCGCTTGCGGCGTGCGACTGTCTGGCGCACACCCAGAGCGCCACGACGCATCAAGCGCCGCCCAGCAGCTCGAACTACTGCGCTCGGTTCCGCCATTTGGAGGGTCATCCTTCATAGAATCGAATCTATTTTAGCCACAGATTTCACGGATTTCATTCACGGATTTGCTCTTATCTGTGTATGAACTCCGTGAAATCTGTGGCTAAATATTCCGTTGTCGCCAGTTCTTCGGCAAAAGAATTTCCATCGCGTCGTCTACGGTAATGATGCCGAGTATATCGCCAGCCTCGTCGACGACCGGAAGCGCGAGAAGATTGTATTCAGCTATTCGCTGGGCGACTTCGCGCGCCGGCTCGCCTGGATCCGCTTGCTGAAATTCAGTTCGCATCACGTCTTCCAACGGCATCGACGGATCCGCCAGGATCAAACTACGTAACGCGATAACGCCGAGCAGGTTCCACGAGTTCTCCTCTTCGACAACGTAGAGGTAATAGATCATATTTGGCGTTTCCGCCATCTCGCGCAGGCGCGCGAGTGCTTCGCCGACTGTCAGCGCGCGCGGCAGCGTGACAAACTCCGTCGTCATCAGGCCACCGGCAGTGTCGTCTTCATAAGGCAGCAGCTCGACAACGTCGGCCTGTTCGTCGTGTTCCATCAAGCCGAGCAACTCTTCCGCCTTCTCTTCCGGAAGATCGCCGAGCACGTCGGCCGCTTCGTCCGGCGACATCCATTCGAGGATGTCAGCGGCGCGTTCCTGGTCCATGTCGCCGAGTATCTTGGCCTGGCGCTCGGCGGGCATCTCCTCGAGTGTCTCGGCGGCAGTTTCGTCGTCGAGTGATTCGACCACTTCCGAGCCGTGATGATAGGAGAGTGCTTCCGCGAGTCGCGCGATCTCGACCGGGTGCAGGCGCGCGAGCTTGTCGCTCGAAGACTTCAACTGAACTGTCGCGGCATCAGTGGCGAGGTATCCGACGTCGGCCCAGTCGAGCACTTCGACAGGTTTCCTGCTGCCGGCGAATCCCGCCGGCGCGAGTCGTCGCCAGAGACCCTGGAGACTCACGTCAGCGCCCGTTACGCGCCACTCACCCGCAGCCTCGATGATCTGAACGTCGTTAACGCGAACTACTCGCTTGCCGTCGACGTCGATGAGTTGTTTGTCGAGCACGTCGCGCGCGAGCAGGACTTCGCTTTCACGACGGACGAACGGGCGCAAATCGAGAATGTCTGAGTTCAAGCGTACGCCGTGTGTGTTCAACTCAGTGATACGCCAGCGCGACAGGAAGAAATCGCGACGACGATAGCGCGCCACGAGACCTGTTACCGGAGGATGATCGTCGGCGCCGAGGCGGACGATGACGTCCTTGACCGTGGCTACACGCAAGCCTTCGAGGTCGCGTATCGGCCGGCCCAGAACCTGGGACAAGTACAGCATGACGGAGCATGATACAGGAGCCATGGATGAACACGGAAAAGGCGGATTAAATTCTAATCCGCCTTTCCGTGTTTCATCCGTGGCTAATTAAGCAAATCCTTCGCGAGATCGAGGGCGCGGTCGTGGCGTGAGTAAATATCCGCGCGCGTGAGTTGGGTTACTTTGTCGGGCTTAACGCCCACTCCTTCGAGGCGGACGCCGCCGGCAGTGCGATAGTCAAACTCACTGACATCCAGAACGCCGCCGTCGGGCAGCGCATGACGGTTTCGAATGGCCAACACGCAACCGCATGTTTCCGTACCAATGACGCGTGCGCGACGTTTCGTCTGCAACGCCGCGACGAGGATCTCAGCGGCGCTCGAGGTGTTTTCACTCGTGAGAACAACGAGCGGGAGTTTAGTCGGTAGCAGACCGGGGCTGCGCCACAAGCGTTTTGAAAAAGTTTGCAGCTCGAACGATGCTCCGGAACGATCGGCGAATTTACCGAGGTTCGTTCCATCGTCAAGGAAGAGCGACGCGACGTCGGCCATCGCCTCCGCGTCACCGCCGCCATTCGCGCGCAAATCGAGAATTATGCCTTCAGCACCGTCCAACACTTGCGGCAACACTTTGGAGAAGTCGAGCGCAACGCTCTGCGTGAACGCGTCGATTCTGAGAACTGCGATCTTTCCTTTTCGCTGGTTGTTGAAGCCTAGTTGTCGCTGGCTCCAGTAACGCGGAAGAGTCGCTGATTTTTGTTTTCCGTTACGATTGGTCCAACCGACTTTGACTGTTGTGCCGGCCGCGCCGTCGAAGAGTGTGGCGACGGTGCGAAAGCGATAGTAACTGTCGTCTGCTGCTAAGGCTGCCGATCGCATTCGGTGCGCGATGAAGTCGGCAACCGGAAGATTATCGATGCTGGCGATTATGTCGCCTGGTTGGATATCGGTTTTGGCGGCGGCGGAATTCGGATCGATGTAGATGACTGTCGGCGCGCCTTGCACTTCGCGAATAGTTAGACCAACGGTGACGAAACGAGGACTCCACCAGTCAAACTTTTCATCGGGTGAATAGACGCGGGTGTGAGCGTCTTTCAGCGAAGCGATCATCTGGCGCAGCACTTCGTAAAACTCGTGTGTGTTGGCCGCGCGTGCGGCTGCCGGACGAAAGGTCGCGCGTTTCGCTTGCCAGTCGATGCCGTGAAAGGTGGGATCGTAGTAGCGCTCCTGAATCGTTTCCCAAACATCATCGAAGACTGCGAGGCGTCCTTCAACTGTAGCCGTCGAGACAAGTGAGGAGTCATCGATTTTGACAGGGGAGAAATAGAAGGAGTCAGAAAAATAGAAGGAGTCAGAGAAATAGAAGGAATCAGAGAAATAGAAGGAGTCAGAGAAATAGAACAAGTCAGGAAGAGGGGCTTGCCCCCGCTGTTTGAATTCGACGGGCGGGGGCAAGCCCCTCTTCCTGACTTGTTCTATTTTCAGTCCATTGACTTGTCCTGGTTCAACTCTGCCCAACGCCTTTTCGACGGTCCAGAGCGTAGTTAAAAGGACGAAAACAAGAACGAGTCGACTGGCTTTTCTTCCCATCATTACCTCGGTGGTTTGCGAAAGTTGTAGCGCAGCAGCACGCGCATTGGTATCGGCGTTCCGTTCTTCATTGCCGGGAAGAAGTGCAATTGACGAACAGTCGCGACGGTTGACTCGTCGAGCCCGAACCCGGCCCAGCGAACAACCTGTACTTCACCTACTTCACCATCCGCTCCAACATCAACGACTACATCGACGATCGCTTCCGCTTCCGCGCGAGCCGCGGTTTCGGGATAGTCAGGTCGCAATCGCCGGTAAGGCCGCGGCAACCGAATGCCCTGTACTTCAGCGGCCTTCTCGTCATCAGGCGCTTCCTCGATCACGGCTTCAGCAGCATTCGGCAACACGGTTCGCTGCGCTCGTTCGTCTTCGTGGGCTTTCCTGATACTCGTGATGAGACGACGCTTGAAAACGTCGCCCGAGAGATGTTGAGACAGCAGCGACTCCGCTCTGGTTGCCTCGGGATTTTCAAAGCTTGGCCGATCCCAGAAAATCAGTTTACCGCTGCGCGCGCTTACCAGAAAAATGGAGCAATACGCCTCATAATAAACCGGAACCTGGAACGACGAACGGCGCACGGTTTGAACATCGCCAATAATAAAAAACTCGGTGGCTAGAGCGGCGCCCAAATCGCGTGCTTCACTCGCAGTCAAATTCAACGAGCCGGAGTAGCCAATGCCTTTTGCAGCGGCGCGACTCAAGTCAGCATCAGCCACATTAAACTCACTGCTGGAACGAAGTCGCTCGCGAAGCGTTTCCGCCACTTGCCTCGCGATTGGTTGAGCGCCGAGATCGAGCACGCTCACAATCGGACGCTGGCTCGTTTGCGCCTGCACTCTTGCAACAACACACAGCAGCGCAAAGAGCACAAACGCTTCAGCTAAGCACTTGTGCTTTGTGCGCTTCCTTGTGGCTGCTATGACTGCCACGATGATAAAGCTCATAGACTTCCGTTTTTACTTCCGACGGAAAACATACCCGGTGTAACTCGTAAGCGTGCTGAAGCCCTTTCACCACGTTGCTGACTTCGCTGATCTCTCTGATCTGTGGTGAGGCATAACCGCTCTCCACGTAGATGTGCGTTTTAGGTTCGGATTTCTCGCTGTGATAGTAACTGTAGTAAGGCACGTCGCTGGCGCGATCTTCGATGAAGTAATACTCCGGATCGAAGCCGGCACGCTCGACAGCTTGCCTCGCCTTCGAGAGAAACTCTGCCTGCTGGTCCAGCGGCATGTCGAGATCGATCGCTTTGAACAGACGACGCGCTATAAACCTGCGACTCAGATCTTTCAGAATCGGATCGCTCGAGTGCTGCCACTGCTTTACGTGAAAGACAAAATCCGAATCGTCCACTTGCATGTGATCGCTGATCGCCAACGTCTCGCGTCGCAGTATCTTTTCAAAAGCAGTACCGGTCGCATGCCAGACGTCCTCACCGTTATCGAGCAGGTTCAGAGCACGACGAATGATCGAGCGCAGCACGGCTTCCGCCGATCGCAGGGTGCGATGAAAGTAGACCTGGCGAAACATGTAATAACGAGCTTGCAGGTATTCCTCTACCGCATAGATCCCGCGCGCCTGAACGTATACTCGATCCGCAGTCTCATCGATGGCGAGAGCGTTGATGATCCACTCGAGATCGTAGATGCCATACTTGGCTCCGGTCATGAGTGAGTCGCGCAGCAGGTAGTCCATGCGATCGACGTCGAGTTGTGACGAGACGAGTTGGGCCAACGCTGACGGCTGAAACTTTCCTTCGATGATCGATGCGACCTTTCGAGGCAAGTCGTTCGAGTGAGATCGCAGCAACTCGCCGATCTCGGAGCCTTCGTCGAGAACAACTTGCACGGTCCATCGTTCGTGGTGAAAGTTGAGCACCTTTTCCATCACGTGCGAGAACGAGCCGTGACCCACGTCGTGCAGCAGCGCGGCAGCGCGTGCGGCAATTCGATCGCCGGGATCGATCGCGTAAGTTTCACCTAAACGATCAAGCACGCGCGTCATCAGATGAAAAGCACCGAGCGAGTGGGTGAAGCGAGAATGTTCGGCGCCTTGATAAGTGTAGAGACCGAGACCGAGTTGTTTGATGCGACGCAAACGTTGAAACTCGGCTGCGTCGATCAATCGCATCATCAACTCGCCTTCATCAGAATCTGTTTGCAGACGAATGATGTTGTGAACTGGATCGCGATAAATGCGTTCAGCCATTGCAACGATTTAATAACCGACAAATCGATCGAAGGCAAATAGGTTTTTATCGCGCTGCGATTCAACTGTAGGGGCGGCACTCCGTGGCCGCCCGTCTTACGAATGATGCTTGTTGTGCA
>DATENQ010000483.1:0-11873 GCA_035275005.1 Pyrinomonadaceae bacterium
GCGGTTGAATGCGGGAAACGGGCGGCCACGAAGTGCCGCCTCTACAAGTTAATTTGTCAGCACTGAACGCGCAATCGCCAGCGTTGCTACAGCTCGCGGTGCTTCTCCGGTGAATGTTTTTGCGAGCTGAATAGCGCGAAGAAGATCAGCGCGTGCAAGATGCCTGAAAACCGCGAGCAAGTCAAAATCTTCGGACGTGCTGTTGTTCATCACCACCATGTACCTGGTTTGCAGGCGCGAAGAGATGCGGCTGTCTTCGCCCGTATAATCGTCCGCGCCGTTTGCCGCCTTCACTACTTCACCGAGAATCTCCCACGCGCGCACGCGATCGATCTCTCCGAAACCGACCGCTACCGCAGTCAGCGCCCTCGCGCGATCCGGATCGCTGCCACTAATGCGACGACTTTCGACCAGTGCTTCCTCGAGCATGTCGGTCGCACGCGAACGTTCCGCGGCCATCACGAGTTTTGCAATGCTGGTCAGGGCCCATACTTTTTGAATACTTGTCAGATCGCCATTCTTCACAAGTCGAAGTGCCTCGACAGTGTCTTTCTTTCGAATTGCAAATTGTACGAGTTGAAAGTCAGTGTAGGCTTTAACGCTTTTGCGCAACTCGGAATTCTCGATCTTGTCGACCAGGTCGCGCACGCGTGGATCTCCATCGCCTGCAAGCGCGACCGCGTAGTCGGCATAGATCGCGTCGCGATCTTCCGATTTGCCGGCACGATCGAGACGTTCCTGCATTCGCTGGTAAGGATCGCCTTCTGCTGATTCGGGTTGAAGACCGACAGTGACCGCGCGGTTCTCGCCTTGCTGGAAAGTGCCCGGCACGTACGAGGCCAGCGCAGTCATTTGTGTGCGCAAGCCCGGCGCGAGATCGGGCGCGAACTGTTCGAAGATCGGCAGCAGTCGTTTGATGATCAGGTATTTGCCTGTTTGTCCTGACGTAGTGCGATCCTGATCCGGTGCTGCCAGTGGTTGCATCAGAATCTGGAAGCCGACTTTGAGAAAACTATTTAGCAGTGTCGAATTGACAGGTGGCGCGGGCGTCGGGCCTCTTTGCCGGTTTTGATTCGCGCCGCCGTTTGGTTCAAACGTGACGTACAGAAAAGGCGTGAAGAGATACGACGATAAACCTGAGACGGTGTTCGCGTCGGAACTTGGATCGCGAGCTGCGCGAGCGAGCAGGTTATTGAAAGCTGCGTCGGCGAGTTGTGCATTTTTCTCTCGCAGTGCTGACAGAAAGTAGATTGAATCGACGTTGACTGAGTCGAGTGACGGCGTGGCGAATTCGATTGCGCGTTCCACTTCACCATCTTCAACAAGTCTGCGCGCGAGTTGCAGGCGCTGTGACGCGTCCAGGCGAGTTCCGGAGTTGCGGCGTTGATCGGCGGCTGCTTCAGTGCGCGCCTTCTCCGCCGCTTCATCGAGCGCTTTCAGAAACTCTTCGCCGAGTTTTCGATCACGCTTTGCCACCAGGCGCAGGACTTCGCTGCGCAAGTCGGGTCCGCCACGTACGACGACCGGACCACCTTCGCCCTGCAGCCGCTTCATTTCCTCGGCGCGTTTCTTTGCGGCCTCGGCGTCGACAATCTCAGCGGCTTCCCAGGCACGCCGGAAGAGTTCGCGAGCGCGTTCCGGTTCGGTGTCCCAAAGCACGTCCGCGGCTCGTGCCTGCACGCGGGCGCGGCGCG
Source organism: Pyrinomonadaceae bacterium (assembly GCA_035275005.1). Classification (GTDB taxonomy): domain Bacteria; phylum Acidobacteriota; class Blastocatellia; order Pyrinomonadales; family Pyrinomonadaceae; genus PSRF01. Next base: position 1,695 of record DATENQ010000483.1, read on the forward strand.
TCTGATCCTTGAAGCTGCGAGCTTCGTCGGCGAGGGTAGTGACGAGCGAAATCGCGATGGTGCGTTGTTGCGCAGCCTCCGCGTCGGCTTCTTCAGTGTTTTTCCTGGCTTTTTTCGTTTGAGCTAAAGCAGGCAGGATAAACAGACTAAGACAAAGACTCAGCGCAATTGCGCGGACGAGAAGGCGCATAGAATTCTCCTGTTCGAGCAACGCGGGATGACTATAGCCAGACAGGCCTACACGTACAGGATTCTATTCAGTTCCAGAAGATTGCTCGTCCGAATCGGCAGGGAAACACCACTCAGAAACTGACCCGCTTTGAAGCAATGCGGAAAGCAGGAATATAACCGTAGCAATGAGCACCGCGATTCGAATTGCACGACGTTCCATGGTGCGCGGGAGTATATAGTCAGCCGCACAACAGATTCAATGCTAATCCGGTGTTAATCCGTGTTCATCCGTGGCTTAAACTGCTACCACTTCCAGCTCCGGATCCACTTCCTGTTTCAACATGCCCTCGATCGCCATCAACGTGCCGGTGAGGGAACTGGGGCAACTGCCGCACGCCCCCTGATAGCGAATGCTCAACGTGTGGTCGCTCAGTCCGATGATTTCGAGATAACCACCATCGCCCATCAAGGCTGGTCTGACTTTCTCATCCAGGATTTCGTTGATCTTGAGCAATCGCGGATCGTCACTTGTTACGGCGGCTATTGGCCCACCAACCGCCGCCGCCGCCGCCGCGATCGAATTCACTGCCTCCGTGGCGCGGATCGGCACCGCGAGCTCGGGCAAAAGTTCATCCCAATCGCCCTCGTCATCTTTCTCCACCGTAATCATCTTGTCCATATAAAAAACTGAGACAACATGACCAACATCAAACAACGATTTCGCTAACGGATCATTCTCCGCCAACTCCGCTGAACCATACTGTCGCGCAACTCCGTTGCTGACAGGCTCGCGCAAGATAAATTTAACGGCGTTTGGATTCGGCGTCTCTTCGATATCACTAATCTTCGGCATTAAAAACTCCTTATTTGTGGTCACATTATACCGCTTTTGATCGACAGTCGCAGTTCACCGCAAACGGTAATGCAAGAAACATTGCTAAAAACCTTGAGCAGGCATATACTCCCGCCTCTCACTTGCCCCCCCTCTCAGAAGGTGAGTCAAGTTGAGATAGAGGCAGGCGATAGCGAGGGTCGCCTGCCTCACACTTTTTGTGAGTTGAATTTATACTTTGTGCCCCGTACTTTGAGAGCGCAATGAACATCGGAATCACGGTATACCCGACCTACGGCGGTAGCGGAATTGTTGGATCCGAACTCGGCAAAGAACTCGCTGCACGCGGGCACACGGTTCACTTCATTTCATCGGCGCTACCGACAAGATTGACAGAGCTCAACGAACGCGTGCGTTTCCATGAAGTGGAGATGATGTCGTATCCGCTGTTTGAGCATCAGCCTTACACGCTCGCACTCGCCACGAAGATGGCGACGGTAGCAGAAGAAGAAAACCTGGATCTGCTACACGTTCATTACGCTATCCCACATTCGATCAGCGCGATTCTCGCGCGCGAGTCACTCAAACCAAGACGACGTCTACCTGTCGTGACGACCTTGCACGGAACCGACATTACGCTCGTCGGCGCGGATCGATCGTATCTGCCGATCACGCGTTACGGTATCGTGCAGTCTGACGGTGTGACAGCTATCTCTAATTACCTGAAGGAAGCAACGAGAGAGATTTTCCACTTTGACGATATCAAAGTGATCCCAAACTTCGTTTGCCAACACGATTACAAGCGGCTGGAGGTTAGGAACCTGCGCGAGTTTCTGTCGCCGCGGAACGAACCGCTGCTGGTCCATGTTTCAAACTTCCGCCCGGTAAAGAGACCGGTCGATTGCGTCGAGATCTTTGCGCGAGTGTTGAAAAAAGGCGTGAAGACGCGCCTCGTGATGGTTGGAGACGGAAGCGAACGGCAGAACTGCGAGCATCGTGCTCGCTGCCTCGGAATTTACGAACAGTGCTCGTTTGTCGGTAAGCAACCGCGGATCGTCGATTACCTTTCGGCTTCAGACGTGCTGTTGTTGCCGTCGGAGCAGGAGTCGTTTGGACTGGCGGCACTGGAAGCGATGGCCTGCGAAGTTCCGGTTATCGCGTCACGCGTTGGCGGCCTGCCGGAAGTGGTGACTGATGGTGAGAATGGATATCTGAGTCCGGTTGGAGATGTCGACAAGATGGCTGCTGATGCGGCGCGTTTGCTTTCAGACGACAAACTGCGCCGCGAGATGGGCCAGAACGCTCGTGAGTCGGCAATCGACCGCTATCGCACGGATGTCGTCATCCCTCAATACATCGATTTCTACGAACAGATAATCGGAAACCAATCCGTGTAATGTCTTCACTGATTGTTGGCACAGCAGGTCACATCGATCACGGAAAGAGCGCCCTCGTGCGCGCTCTGACGGGTATCGATCCGGACCGTCTGCCGGAAGAGAAACGTCGCGGCATTACGATCGATCTCGGCTTTGCCGATCTGGAGCTCGACGATCTACGCATCGGTTTTGTCGACGTGCCTGGTCACGAACGCTTCATAAAAAACATGTTAGCGGGCGCGCACGGCATCGATCTGCTGGCGCTCGTGATCGCTGCCGACGAAGGCGTGATGCCGCAGACGCGCGAGCACTTCGATATCTGTCGTTTGCTTGGCGTGCGCAATGGCCTCGTCGTGATTACCAAGAAGGATCTGGTCGACGAAGAGATGCTTGTTCTTGTCGAAGATGAAGCGCGTGAATTGACTGCCGGATCGTTTCTCGAAAGCGCGCCAGTTATTTCGGTGAGCTCGCGCACGGGCGCCGGACTCGATGAGCTGAGAGCTCGGCTCACGGAGATGGGGAAGCGCGTGCCGCCGAGATCTCAGGATTTCGCGATGCGTTTGCCGATCGATCGATCGTTTTCGATGAAAGGTTTTGGAGCGGTGGTTACGGGCACGCTGATCGCGGGAAAGATTACCGAGGGCGACGAGCTGGAGTTGCTCCCTTCCCAAACGAACGTGAGAGTGCGCGGGTTGCAGGTTCACGGCAAGTCTGTTCACGAGGCACATGCCGGACAGCGCACCGCAGTCAATCTCGCCGGTGTTGATACATCGCAAATCGAGCGCGGGATGGTGCTCGGGCCTGCCGGTCGCTTGCGTCCGACTCAGGTTATCGATGTTTGGGTTGACGTGTTGCCGGATGCTTCCCGCGCGGTGCGATCGCGTTCGCGAGTGCGTTTTCATACCGGTGCGGCGGAGGTGTTGGGACGAGTAAGGGTGCTGGATGGTACGTCGCAGATTGAAGCGGGAAGTGGTGGGTTTGTGCAGGTGAGACTCGAGGCACCGGTGGTCGCGCTGCACGGAGATCGTTTTATTCTGCGCAGCTATTCGCCGGCGGAGACGATAGCGGGTGGAGTAATAGTCGATCCGTTTGCCGTGAAGCATCGTGCTCGAGAACTTGAGCGTACGCGCGAGTTGCTGCGGCTGTTGATGAGCGACGAACGAGCGGTGAAGTTTGCGGCGTTTGTTCGTGCGGCGGGTGATCGGGGCTCGCGTCTCGCGGATATTGCAGCGGCGACTGGTTGGACCAACGAGGTTTTAAACAGCGTCGCAACGGTCGTTCGAGGAGAAGGTTCGGTGGTCGACGTCGGAGGTGTTTACCTCGCGCGCGAGAGTGTCGATCATCTCAGTGGCGCTGTGGTTGCGGAACTGGAACGTTATCACAAACGTGAGCCACTCGCCCGCGGCATGTTGCGTGAAACGTTGCGTGAGAAAGTGTTTACACACTCTGCGCCGGAGTTGTTTGCCGGAGTGATTGCGCGACTTGAAGCAGACAGCAAGGTTGTCTCCGAGAAAGACATTGTGCGTTTGAGCAAGCACAGCGTTGGCTTGTCAGAGCAGGATTTACAGTTGAGCAAACGCATCGAGCAGCTTTACCTCACTGCGGGAGTTGAGGCGCCTTCTGTTGACGAAGTGATGACTCGTGCCAACGTCTCAGCTCCTCAGCGCACTCAAGCACGAAAGATCCTGCAACTCCTCATCGACGATAAAAAGCTGGCCCGTATTCAAGGCGAGATGTTCATGCATTCGCAAGTGATCCAGAACCTTAAAACTAAGTTGCACGCGTACGCCTCCCAACACGAACCCGATCGATTGATCGACGTCGCAGCGTTCAAAGATCTCGCCGGCGTCTCGCGCAAGTACGCGATTCCTTTGCTGGAGTATTTCGACCGCGAACAAGTAACCCGTCGCGCCGGCGACAAACGCCTCATCCTCAAACCCCGCTAAATTTTAGTTGACAGCTGGTGGGTCAGGGAGTAGAGTGCGGCCCGCTCTCCCCATGTTTGCGTGTGACACCTTAAGCTTCACGTAACGAAAATTCTCAACCCGTGGTCTAACGAATGAGCCCAGGGCGGATTTCCGAATAAGCGCACCTCCTCTCCCAAGACTTGCGCACTCAAACATTAGTAAATCGATAACCATCAGAGTTGGTTTTGCACGGTTCCGGCGTGCTCAAAGGAGAAAGTATGTACCTCCGATCTAAAACAGTCTTGTTCTGCACGTTATCAATTGCGATCACCACGGTACTTATTAGCCGCGCCTCAAGTGAGCGGACGAACACGATACCTGCTGATCAACCACAACGCCTCGAAACCGAGTTGATAACTATTACGACAACGGGCTTCGAACCGGCCGAAATTACGCGACCCCAAGGGCAGTTCTTTCTTGATGTGGATAATCGAAGCGAACTCAACGACCTCGAGCTCTACTTAGAGCGCGTGAACGGGGTTCGGGAAAAGTCAGCGAAGATGCTGAAAACCGCACCGGAGTTGCGGCTGCCTCTGGATTTGCCTCCCGGTACATACCGCTTGCGCGAAGGCGGTCATACCAAATGGCTAAGCACAATAACGATCACTGCTAAGTGAAGAGGACCCCGATGGCATCCTTACTGAGACGTATCCTCATTAGTTTGGTTTCGACTTTCTTTCTTGCGAGCGCTGCATTCGCTCAGACAACCAGCATCACTGATGGCAAAACCCCAACCGGGCTTACTCCGGGTGCACCAGCAGGTTCTTACCCGTTGGGCGATTTTGACAACATCAATCTGTTCAATGGGAATCTGAACTTCCGAATACCGTTGTTAAAGATCGGAGGTCGCGGTAGTGCCGGTTACACGATGACCCTCCCCATCGAGCAAAAATGGATCATTAAGAAAGGGGTGTTTAATTCACTCACGGGAACATATCCGATGACGCCAAATCCAAACTGGTGGCACGGAATCAAGCCCGGATATGGTCCTGGAGTACTGCAAGGCCGGCGCACAGGCTACGGCCAATACCCGTTTGAGAATTATTGTGGTTCGGTACCCAACGTTTTTGACCAAACACTCACCCGATTGACCTTTACGATGGCTGATGGCACCGAATACGAACTTCGTGATCAGTTAACAAATGGGTCTCCCGGAAATGTTTACCAGGTGTCATGTGACAAACCCGGTACCTCTCGTGGCAAGATCTTTGTGACTGCTGATGGCTCAGCCGCGACCTTTATCTCCGACACTACGATTTATGATTACAAATGGCTGGACATCAGCACCAGCAACCGTCTGTTTTACCCTTCGGGCTACCTCATGTTGCGAGATGGTACGCGCTATCGCATCGATAACGGATACGTCAATTGGATTCGTGACCGCAATGGCAACAAGGTCAAATTTGACGGAGGAACTATCACGGATTCAATCAACCGTACGGTTACAATAAGCCTGGATGATGGTGCCAGGAATTACGACGAAATCAGCTACTCAGGCTTTCCCGGTTATGCTGGTGGCGCAGGCAGGACCATCCGAGTGTGGTATGACAAGCTGCAAAATCGACTGCGTTCGGGTTACTCTCTGCAAACCTTCTATCAACTGTTCCCACTAAATTCAGCCAGCACCGTCACAACGTACAACCCGAAGCGCGTGTCGAAAGTCGCGCTACCGGATGGCCGGTTCTATCAGTTTTACTATAACCCGTATGGCGAGTTAGCTCGGGTAGAGTTACCGACCGGCGGTGCGTTTGAATACGATTGGGATGGGATTACTGATGCGCAAGATGAAGTAATTTTTCGCTACGTCATAGAGCGGCGGGTCTATTCGAATTCCGATACTTGCGAAAGCAAAACTCAATATTTAAGGAACGGGGAAGTGAAGACTTATGATGGCACGGGAACTCACCTCCTTGGCTTAAGCAAGCATTACTTCGAGGGCGATGCCTTCCTCTCTATGGTCGAGGATCCGGCACGTCCGAGCGCCATCAATTTCTCACCATGGAAAGAAGGCCGTGAAGTAAAAACCGAAGTTTTTGATATCGTCGCCGGCTCGCCCGTATTGAAGCAAAAAATCGAGCACACGTGGCAGCAACCGGGCGCGAGTAGTACCTGGCCATTAATCTCTGGCCAGGAGGAGACCTCGCTTTTAGCCAGGCCAAATAACCCGCAGATCACCGAAACAAAAACCACGCTGGCAGATACGAATCAGGTGGCAAAGCAGACGTTCAAATACGATCGGTATAGCAACCGTACGGACATTTACGAATATGATTTTGGCAATCTGGCGCCAGGTGGGCTTATCAGGCGCTCGCATACTGATTTTCTGACAACTCACTCAAATGGGACAGACTATGCCTGTAATCCCACGACTACTTGCGATAACAGTGCCAGTATTGACAACCTTATCCACCTGCGCTCGCTTCCAACTCAACAAAAAGTCTTTGACTCTTCTGACATCGAACGATCGCGGCAAATATTTGAGTACGATAATTACAGCACAACTACAAATCACGCAGCGCTACTACCACGGTCAAACGTGAGTGGCTTATGCGCAGAGGTAAAGACCTCCACACCTTGCGACAATTCAAACCCTGCTGCTTTCACCAGGCGTGGAAATGTAACCGCAGTCAGCCAGTATGTGCTGGGGACTGCTGTAATCGTCAACACCTATTCTCAGTACGATGTCGTTGGTAATGTCGTCAAAACTATAAATCCAAGAGGATATGAAACCACTCTCCAATACAACGATGTCTTCGGGGCGCCTGACGGTAATGCACGACTTAATTCCGCGCCACTAAAGTTGTCGCAGGTCAATGAGGTAAGTTATGCGTTTCCTACCATCATCACCAATGCCAGGTTTCACAAAGTATATTCGCAATTTGATTACAACACGGGCCAGGCTGTTGATGTAGAAGATGCGAATGGTGTTGTGAGCAGTTCTTACTTTAACGACCTTCTCGATCGACCTACTCAACTCCGGCGCGCCGTGGGGACAACACTGCAGAACCAAACTACAGTTAACTATGATGATGCGGCGCGGTCCGTTACGGTCTCGAGTGATCGCGATGCCAACAACGACAATATCCTGGTTAGCAAATCTCTTTATGATCAACTGGGACGAACAGTCGAAACGCGACAGTATGAGGGCGGCACGCAATATATCGCTATCAAGAAGATTCCATTCGAAGTAATGCAGGACGGAGCTAATTGGCGTGTAGTATCTCGTACGTCCAATCCATATCGGCCCCCGGGCGAACAAGCTGACTGGACCACAGGTATGTCCGACTCAATAGGACGAACCATTAAGGTCACGACTCCGGATGGCGCTAGTGTAACCACTGCTTACAGCGGCAGTTCGGTCACCGTAACTGACCAGGCGGGCAAAGTGAGGAAAAGCGTGACTGACGCTCTTGGGAGACTAAAAGAAGTTTATGAAGATCCGGGTTCCAGTCCGCACCTGAATTACATCACAACATATGAGTACGACACACTCGACAATCTCAAGAAAGTAATTCAGGACAACAATCTACAGAGTCCCGTCCAGCCGTCTCGTATTTTTGTTTACGACTCATTGAAGCGTTTGACTTCGGCCAGTAATCCTGAAAGCGGCACGGTCAGTTATCAGTACGACAATTCCGGTAACCTGACGCAAAAGACGGATGCGCGCGGGGTTGTGTCAACATATGTCTACGACGAGTTGAATCGCATCACGTCAGTTGATTACTCCGACTCAACACCCGATGTTTTCAGACAGTATGATCTCGCGCTCAACGGCATCGGTTTTATTAATCAAATATGGCAAGGGGGAAGTGCGACGTCTGCAACTTATATCGATTCATATGATGCTTTGGGCAGGCCGCTGGTTCAGCGCCAGCGTTACGAAACAGCAGGGGTGTGGAGTTCATCGTATCAAACGACGCGTACCTATAATCTGGCAGGTGGCGTCACGTCGCAAATCTATCCTTCGGGCCATATCGTTACCTACACCTTCGATGCAGCCGGACGCACCGGCAGTTTTAGCGGCAACCTTGGTGATGGCTCCAGCCGCACTTATGCAAACAACATCACTTACTCACCGTTCGGTGGTCCTACCCGAGAACAGTTTGGCACCAACACACCGGTCTATCACAAATCGTTCTACAACACTCGCGGACAGCTCTTTGATACACGCGTCAGCAGCGTGAACGACTTGTGGGATTGGAATCGGGGTCGTCTGATTCTCTACTACAGCAGCAATCATCTGTGGGGCCAAAGTGGCACGGACAATAATGGTAACGTGCGTTTTGCCGAGACATGGATACCTCCTGAGAATGCTACGCTGGATCAGGCCGAGACCCTTTCGGAGCAAAGCTATGAGTACGACTCATTGAACCGGCTCGAGAGCGTCACGGAACAACGCATCAGTGTCAGTAACGGCTGGGTTTGGCAGCCGCAGTTTAAGCAAAGTTACAACTACGACCGGTATGGGAACCGCACCATTAAAACCGGCGCAGCGGACACGTGGGGCACGGGAATCAACAACCGGAGTTTTGACGTTGAGACGGCATCGAATCGGCTCTATTCCCCGGGTGACCTCGCGTTGGCGGATACTCAAAGACGCATCCGATACGACGCTGCCGGAAACCAGACGAAGGATACGTACACAGGCTACGGCAACGCGACTCTTGACGCCGAGAACCGCATCATCACCATCCAGGACAATCTCGGCGGGACATCCACTTACAACTACAACGCAGACGGACAGCGCACGCGCCGGAAGATCAACAATCAGGAAACGTGGCAAGTCTACGGATTAGATGGCGAGTTGCTGGCGGAGTATCCGGCTAACGGTGCGACTGTGAGTCCACAGAAAGAATACGGCTATCGCAATGGGCAATTACTTATAACGGCGGAAGCTCCCACGGGTGAGAATGTCAGCTGGACAAATGTGGTGGGGGCAACGGCCTCAGGGAACAGTTTGACCAAGACGGCATCCACGGCCTGGGGCAATGCCGGCGCGGCTTCCACTAAATCGATTGTTTCGGGCGACGGATATGTGGAGTTCAGGGTTACCTCGCTCCTGACGGGAATGGTGGCCCTTAGCCACAGCGACGCGAACCAGGACTACACCAGCATGGAGTTTGCGCTGCTGCCCAATTCTGATGGGAATCTCTACGTGTTTGAGTCTGGAGTGAATCGGGGAGTAGTGAGCAGTTACACGACGACTGATGTGTTTCGAGTGGCGGTCGAAGGCGGAGTAGTAAAGTATCGCAAAAATGGGACGCTGGTTTATACAAGCACGCAGACGCCAACTTATCCGCTGCTAGTCGACGCCGGGCTATATCATAACGGGGGTACCTTCTCGAACGTGCTAATCAACGGCAACCTGGGGGGCGGAGGCGGCCCTTCGGCGCAGATTAAATGGCTAGTGACGGACCACCTCGGCACACCCCGCATGATCGTCGACCAAACCGGCACACTTGCAAACATCAAGCGCCACGATTATCTCCCGTTTGGCGAAGAGTTGTTTGCCCCCACCGGCGGCCGCAGTGCGGCGCAGGGATACGTAATTGGTGACAATGTTCGCCAGCAGTTTACCGCAAAGGAACGAGACGTGGAGACAGGGCTGGACTATTTCGGCGCCCGATACTACGGGAGCCTGAGGGGGAGATTTACGAGCGTTGATCCTTTGCTGGCGAGTGGCAGAGCCTCGCTGCCGCAGAGTTGGAATCGATACTCTTATGTGCTCAATAATCCTTTGAAGCTTGTCGATCCTTATGGGCTCGTAGATGATGATCCTCAAGATCCAAAGAAAGCGGCACAACCAACTGCGAGTGAGAGTCCATTGCCTAAA
>DATENQ010000484.1:0-8048 GCA_035275005.1 Pyrinomonadaceae bacterium
GCCGGAACGGACGCAACTAAAAACCAGTTTGGATAATTCGGCGTCAGCATCGGCCCGATGGCCGTGTCCCACGTTGTCGACCAGTTACTGAGCTCGACCGTGTTCCCGGTCAGGAAGATATAGTCGCCCACCTGCGTCGGCGACGCGTTGTTGACCGTGAAGGTGATGGGAATGAGTTTCGCGGTTAGCACCGTGAACTGGATGCTATTCGAAACCTGACTGCTCGAATTCGTAACGGTAACGCTGTAGTTGCCATTCGTGACCGAAGGCGTGGTCACCGTGATCTGCGTTGGCGACCATGAGTTCACGGTCGCCGTTGTCGTTCCAAACTTAACCGTGCCTGTCGTCGAGCCGAAGTTCTTACCGGCTATGACTGTCTTCACGCCCGGCTGGCCGACTGTCGGACCGATGGAGCCGATCTGCGGTGTGGATGCACCTTCGGTAAACTGCCAAACCGCGACCGTGTGTGCCGGCAGTGTGAAAGTAGTAACGGGATTATTCCCGCCCGATCCGGTACTGACCGTAATCGACGATCCGCCCAACAACCCTGTTAGATAATCCGAATAACCACCCGCCGGAAGCGACGTGTTCAATCCGCTGATGCTGTAGCCCGTAGTCTCGTTTTTGTTGATCGCGATCAGCACGACGTTGCCGAAGAACTTTCGTTCGTAGATGTACACGTCATTGTTGATCCAGCGCTGGCCCATCGAGCCGTAACCGATCGCAGGGTTGTTGCGACGAAGCGTCGAGAGTTTGTTGATGAGCTGATACGCAGTCGTGGTGGTGCTGAAGTTTGTCATCATCGGGCGGTTGTAAGGATCCGTGCCGCCACTCGTATCGTTGTGCAGGTACTGTTCGGTGCCGTAATAGATGCACGGAATGCCGCGACTCGTGAGCGTGAACGCAAGCGCTTCGTGAAGTCGGTTGTTGTTATTGTTGATCGAGAGGAAGCGCGCCATGTCGTGATTGTCGATGAAGGTGACGAGATCTTCCTTCCAGGTGAAGTTGCTTCCTTCGGTCGAGAGGACCGAATCGATCTCGGAAAAGTTGGCATTAGAGCCGAACACATTTCGAATCGCCGCGTTCAAAGGAAAATCGAGCATTGAGATGCCGGTCTTGTTCGCATACTTGTAGGAGTCGCGATAAAGCGGATCGGAAGTGTTGCCCTGGAACCATTCACCAAACAGAAAGCTGTCGCCGTAGGTGTAGATCGAATTCGCGAGACTGTACTGCCAACCCCAGTTCAGGTGTTTGATTGCATCGATGCGAAAGCCGTCGACACCGTGTTGCTGAAAGAGCTGCGCGGCTGCTTTTAAGTAAGCGTCCATCGTCGGGTGTTGCTGGTTGATGTCCGATAGATCGAAGAGCGTGTAGTACTGCACCTGGTAGCGGTCGTCCCAGCCGCCGCCGGAAATGTTAGGGTTGTGATTGAAGTAGCCGTTGCTGTCGCTGCTGAAATTGCCGAGAAATGTGCCGTTATCGTAAAGGGCGCCAAACTCGCCTGCGTTGTTTTGAGTTGAGTGATTGGGCGCAAAATCTACGATTACTTTGATCCCGTTTGAATGAGCGGCGCTGACGAGATTGTCAAACTCAGTCCACGAATTACTCGAATTGCCGAAGTGTTCTTCGATGCGTTTGAAGTCACGTGCCTGGTAACCGTGGTATGAAGCCGTCGGATTACCGCTGCCGTCAGGAATATTCGTGTTGAGGTTATCGACAGGCGGTGAAATCCAGATAGCCGTGACTCCCATGCCCGCCAGGTACGACATTTTCTGTTGAATACCGGCGAGATCTCCGCCCCAGTACGCGCGCCAGTTTGTTTTCGTTGAGTCGTACAGACCGGAGCTTTGCGACGGGTTATTGTTTGTGCTGCTACCGTCGAAGAAGCGGTCGGTGATGATTTGGTAGATAACTTCGCGCTTGAAGTCAGCGGCAGTCGTTGTTCTTATTGGCGCGAACAGGGTTGAGATGAGAACCGCGACAACAGCAAGTCGCTGTGAGAGCTTTCGCATGAGAAAATTACCTCCGTGGTGAGTTTATAACACAGATCTACACAGATGAATGGATCGATTTATGACAGAAGAGGTTGATGTCATCATTATAGGAGCCGGTGCGGCGGGACTGTCGGCGGCGCGCGAATTGAGTGCAGCAGGGCGCGACGTCATCGTGCTTGAAGCGCGCGAGCGAATCGGCGGGAGAATCAACACTCACTTTGACGTGTGGCCCATCGAGCTCGGCGCCGAGTTTGTTCATGGCAAACCGCCAGAGACGTTGACGATTGTTGAGCGCGCGCAACTCAAGCTGCAGACGATTCCGAATATGCACTGGCACCTGCACGACGGCGTGCTTACAAAGTCGGGTGAGTTCTGGTCCAAGGTTGAAGCCGTGATGGAGCAGATGCGCGACTACGAAGGACCGGACCAGAGCTTCGAAGAGTTTCTCGATGAATATAAACGTGAAAACAAAATCGAAGATATCGAATCAATAGCGACGTTGTACGTCGAGGGCTTCCACGCAGCGCACGCGGGCCGGATCAGCGTTCATGGTTTGAACAAGACAAACAAAGCCGCAGCCGAGATTGATGATGAAAAGCAATTCCGAGTCGAGAACGGCTACCACCAGATCGCGAAGGTTCTTCATGACGAAGCCGTTGCCGGTGGCGCGATGTTTTATTTGAATACCATCGTCGAGGAAGTGAACTGGAAACGAAATGAAGTAGAGGTTGTAACCACCACGGGACAACAATTCAAAGCTCGCTGCCTGTTAGTGACATTACCTCTCAGTCTATTACAAAGCCCTGCCCAGGTAACAAGTCAGGAGGAGGGGCTTGCCCCCGCTCTCCGATTTACACCACCACTAACCGAACACCAGCGCGCCGCGGACAAACTCGCAATGGGCCACGTCGTGAAAGTCGTCTTACGTTTCCGCGAGCCACTCTGGGAAGACCTAACTGTTCGCGGCGAAGACGACAGACCCGCCAGTCTCAAAGACCTCACCTTTCTTCACGCGCCGTCCGAAACTCTGCCGACCTGGTGGACACAGTTTCCCGTCTCTGCGCCAATACTCGCCGGCTGGGCAGGCGGCACTCGCGCCGAAAAGTTGTTAAACGCGAGCGACGATGCGCTACTCGACCACTCGCTTCAGTCACTAACGCACCTTTTTGCCACTACGAAAGGCTTCCTCGAAGGATTATTGGAAGACTTTTACACCCATAACTGGCAAAAAGACCCATTTGCCGCGGGCGCTTACAGCTATATCCCGGTGGGCGGAGTCGACGCGCAGGCCCAGTTGGCCCGACCCCTGGACGACACACTCTTCTTCGCCGGAGAGGCCACAAACACTGAAGGACATCACGGCACGGTCCATGGCGCCATCGCCTCCGGCTTCCGCGCCGCCCGGGAAATCCTTAGCCACGGATGAACATTGATAAATTGTGGCAAAACTCCTCTTGACCTCTATTGAGAGTTGACTCTATTCTTGAGCCATACGTTAGACCTCCCGTTTTGGATGCCCCTGTCGGTGTCCGGCCCCATTGCATAACCTCCCATTTTTAGGCTGCCCAGCCGTGCGGCAGATTTGCTTTACCGTCTGTGCACCCCGACTGGACTGGCGGTGAACAAGGATTGGAAGGGTCCGATGAATCACGGCAAATACTCATGGTCGCTCTCGAATATCTCTTTTAAATATCGTCTACCACTTTTGATCGGAACGCTGCTGGCCGCGGTCATCATCGCTTGCAACTGGGCTTCTTACCGCGCAGTGAGAGCGTCGGCGTTGGATGTGGGCCGCGAGCGTTTACAAAACCTGACGCAACAACTCTCCAGTTTGCTGCAACAGTCGGCAAGCAACATTCTGACAAAAACCGCGGCGGTCGCGAACGACGCGCAGATTCGCGCGTTCGTCAAATCTCCGCAGACAGGGCCGCGAGCTGAAGTGCAGAAACTGCTTGAGCAGTTTGTCGCGCCACAGGACGCGAACAGCATTAGAACGGAATTGTGGAGTGCCGAGCATGGACTATTGCTCGTCGCGCCGGAAGGTGATGCGACTCCGCTCGGCGATCTAACCGCGGAGTTCAAACAGAGCGCCGCCGAGTCGTTCAAAACTGTCGGCATGATTCGCAAGGTGAAGGACACGATCGGATTTCCGGCGGTTGCGGCAGTCAAAACTGAAGACGGAAAAGTTGCCGGCTACCTGGTCCGCTGGCGTAAGTTGGCTACAAGTGCAGACACGCGTCAGCAAATGACGAAACTGCTTGGCACGAGCGCTACGCTCTACCTCGGCAATCACGCCGATGACGTGTGGACCGATCTCGCGAGCATTGTTGAGAAGCCTGCGCGCGACGTGCGCAGCAGTGACGACATCCTGACTTACGTTCGCGGTGGCAACACTTCAGTGCTCGCCCTCGCGCGACCGATTGTCGGCACGCCCTGGTTGATTCTGATCGAGTTTCCCGATCACGTGGTGCTCAAGCCGGTCAATGGTTTTGTAAAGCGAATGGCGATCATCAGTTTGTTTCTGTTTGTGATGGGTGTGGCGAGCGCCTTTGTGCTCAGTCGCAACATCACGCGGCCGCTTTACGAATTGACCGCGGGCGCCGCCGCGATCAGTCGCGGTGATCACTCGCGCGCCGTGAAGATCGATCAAAAGGACGAGCTCGGACAGCTCGCCACCGCCTTTAATGCAATGGTGGAAAAGTTGCGCGACTCGCAACGCGAGCTCGAACACAAGGTCCACGAACGTACGGCGCAGCTCGAGGATGCTAACCGCCAGCTCGCGATCCTCTCAGAGTCGCACGCTCAGAAACGAAGCGTGGCTGAGAAGGAACGTACCGATGCCCTCGAAGCATTGCACAACACGGAAAAGCAGCTGGTCCAGTCACAAAAACTCGAAGCAGTGGGCCGGCTCGCGGGCGGTATTTCGCACGACTTCAACAACCTGCTGACAGTGATCCTCGGTTACAGCGACATCTCGAAGAGAAACTTGAAAGAAGGCGATCCGTTGCGACGTAATCTCGAAGAGATCACCAGGGCCAGCGAACGCGCTGCTTCGCTCACGCGGCAGCTACTGGCATTCAGCCGCAAGCAGGTCATGCAGCCGAAAGTGTTTGACTTGAACACCGTGGTTACGGACCTGGAGAAAATGCTGCGGCGAATGATCGGTGAAGACATCGAGTTGAGAGTGAGTTCGGGAGCAGATCTGGGCAACATCAAGGCCGATCCGGTTCAACTCGAACAAGTAATTATGAACATGGTGGTGAACGCGCGCGATGCGATGCCGAAGGGCGGCAAGCTGTCGATCGAGACCAGGAACGTTTATCTCGACGAGTCGTATGTGCGCGAACATGTTTCTGTAGTGCCAGGCGATTACGTGATGCTGGCGATCAGCGACACTGGTTGCGGCATGGATGAAGACACACGTCTGCGTATCTTCGAACCGTTCTTCACGACGAAGGAGTCCGGGAAGGGAACTGGACTTGGCTTGTCCATGGTCTATGGCATCGTCCGGCAGTCAGGCGGCAACATCTGGGTTTACAGTGAAGAGGGAAGGGGAACAACGTTCAAGATTTATTTCCCGAGAGTGACCGCGGAAGCTGAGGAATATAAACGCGCGGCCCAGACGAGCGACGTGCCGAAGGGTTCGGAAACGATCCTGTTGGTTGAAGACGCGGATTTGGTGCGCAAGCTCGCGCGGCGCGTGCTCGAAACCGCGGGCTATCGGGTGCTGGAAGCCGGCAGTGCCGAAGCGGCTATCAGGCTTTGCGAGAAAATTAATGGAGACAAGATCGATCTCTTGTTAACGGATGTCGTGATGCCGGGCATGAGTGGGAACGACATGTCGAGAGTCCTGCTCACAAAGCAACCGGGAATGCCGGTGCTCTACATGTCAGGTTATACGGACGACGCGATCGTCCAGCACGGCGTGCTCGAAGCCGGTATTAATTTTCTCCAAAAACCCTTCAGCCCCGGCGCCCTCGCCTCAAAAGTCCGCGAGGTCCTCGACACAAGGAGTTAATTGGCCACAAAAAGGCGCATAAGGCACAAAATTAGAGCCTAAATGAATGGACTTATCTTTTGGCCTTATGCGCCTTTTTGTGGCAATTTTTCGGTGTTGCCGCCACAGACGATCACGCCTACGCGTTCGCCAGGTGCGGGTTT
This sequence comes from Pyrinomonadaceae bacterium, assembly GCA_035275005.1. Classification (GTDB taxonomy): domain Bacteria; phylum Acidobacteriota; class Blastocatellia; order Pyrinomonadales; family Pyrinomonadaceae; genus PSRF01. The sequence continues at coordinate 6,156 of DATENQ010000484.1, forward strand.
GTATTTGCCCGAGAGTAGTCCAGCAAATGCCGCGGCGCCGCCGGGCTCGGCTGCAATGCGCACCGTGTCCCACAAAAGTCTTTGCGCATCCACGATCTCTTCATCAGAAACGAGCAACGAGCTCTGCACAAACTTCTGCGCGATCGGAAACATCTGCTGCCCAACTTGCCTGGGCGCGAGCGAGTCTGCGGCTATGCCGCCCGCCGGTGAATCAACCGGTCGCCCGGCTTTTAGCGCGAGATGAAGTGTCGGAGCTTCCATTGGCTCAACTGCGATTATCCTGACCCGGTTCTGATACCAGGCCGCGACGCCGCCGATCAGTCCACCACCGCCAACCGCGATGAGAAGCGAATCGAGTTTCGGATCCTGTTCTTCCAGCTCCATGCCCAACGTTCCTGGTCCAACCAGCGTTGTGGTTCCTTCGTACGCGTGAATCGGTAACGCACCCGACTGCGCGGTCCAAGCCTCGCTGGCCTCCAGTGACTCCGCATAACGATCTCCAGCGATCACGAGCTCCGCTCCATACCCACGAATGCGATCGAGTTTGGCAGGCGATGCAACCGACGGCACGAATATCTTCGCAGGCTTACCGAGTTTCATCGCCGCGAAAGCGACCGCGGCCCCATGGTTCCCGCCCGACGCCGCCACCACACCAACGGGAGGAACCGTTCGCGTAAGCATGTTACTGAACGCTCCGCGTGCTTTGAACGATCCGGAGTGTTGGAAGAGCTCGAGTTTAAGAACGATCTTGATCGCGTCGAGTCCAAACTCCGCGCCCTCGACTTCCAGAATCGGCGTGCGGCGAATATGCGGTCTGATTATTTTCTCTGCTGTCTGAATCCGCTCTTGCGAAACTTCGGCTGGTTCACTCATGGCTTGGGTCATTCGATCTCTTTTACCTTTCGATTACAACCAAGACGACTTCGTAAGCGTCTAGGATTCTAGCAGTACTTCACCGTCTCCCCTCCGACCTCAATTTCAAAAAGGAGACCTAACGATGAAGAAATGCTTCCTGTTAATTCTGTCACTACTCGCGGTGGTTACTGCATCCGGCCAGGAATCCGGTAATCGAATATACGGTAACAATGGTTACTACCAACAGAAACGACAACTGCAAATCAATACCGGCACGCTGGGGAATTCAGGTGAAGGTTATGCACTCGAAGCCAGCGTCCTGACCAACTTGAAGCCGGATGCTTTTGTTGTAGTGTTCGGCGTCAACGACGAAGGCGCAAACGCAGCTACCAGCAACGAAAAGGTCAACGCAAAGATCGCCAATCTGATTCAGAAAGTGAAACCGTTGGGAATAGACTCAAACAATATTTTCATCGATTTCATTACTCAGAACCGCGTTTACGACTTCACTGTATCCGGCACGCAGGCGACTGAGAAATTTACCGGATTCGAGACGAAGAAAACAGTTGCCATTCGCTATAAGAATCGCGAAGTGTTTGAGAAGATCGTAAGCGCGGCGACGGATTCGAATATCTTTGACCTGATCAAAGTCGACTACATCGTCAGTGATTTCGATTCAGTTCGCGCTAATTTGTTCGATGCGGCGGTCAAGGTGCTAAAAAGCAAGGAGCAGAAGTATGCAAACGCCTTAGGTGTCACGCTTGGAGCAGTGGGCCTATCGATTGAAAAATACGACGTAACTTATCCCGCGGAAGCATACCAGCGTTACCAGGCATTCGAGACTGGTGATGCATCTGTCGAAAACGAACAGGGCGTCTCAAGTCGAGTGGTAAAACGCAAGAGTTTCACGTTTTTCTACGAGCCCATTGCGGCCAGCAGTTACGACTCAGTGCTGGCCCCTCCAGGACTTGAACCAGTGGTCCAACTCTCGATCTATTTGCGAATGCAATATCAGGTCAAACGAATGAACTAACAGAC
>DATENQ010000485.1:0-6194 GCA_035275005.1 Pyrinomonadaceae bacterium
CGAGATGCATTCCGCGCTTCGCGGTTTCCGGGTGGCTCAGGCCCTTCAATCCGAGGATGAACAAGATTGAAGCGAGCAGGTAGCTGAGTTCGATGAAGTAGATTTGCATAATTAGCCACGGATTACACGGATAAACACGGCTTTAAAATTGATTTTTAGATCCGTGTTTATCCGTGTAATCCGTGGCTTATTCCTTCTTTGCTATTTCTTTTCTCTTGAACATCTTCAACATGCGATCAGTGATCACGAAACCACCGACGACGTTCGTGGTCGAACAAACGACGGCGATGAAACCGAGGATCGTGCTCACCGTGTTGTAATGCGCTCCGGCGGTGACGATCGAACCGACCAGCGAGATACCGGAGATAGCGTTTGTAGCCGACATCAAAGGCGTGTGCAGCAGCGGCGGTACTCGTGAGATCACCTGGTAACCCAGGAAAGCCGCGAGCGCGAAAACATAGAGCGCTGAGATTAAGGTTTCGTGTGACATCCGATCTGCTCCTAGCCTGGTTGAGCTTGTAATGCCGCCGCCACGCGTTGATTGACGACTTCACCGTTATGCGTAACACACGATGGTCCAACAATGTCGTCGTTCATGTCGATCTGCAACTGTCCGTCTTTGATCAGTGGTGACAGGAACGACGTAAGGTTGCGCGAGTAAAGCTGGCTGGCGTGTACCGGGACCGTGGCGGGCAGGTTCGTGGGCGCCACGATCGTGACGCCGTCGCGTTCGACCGTAACGTCCGCCTGGCTCAGTGCGCAATTGCCACCGGTTGAGCCCGCCAGATCGACGATGATCGAGCCGCGCTTCATTCCCTCGACAGCTTCTTTTGTAACCAGCAGCGGCGCGCGCCGTCCGGGCACTTGTGCTGTCGTGATGATCACGTCGGCTGTCTTCGCATGTTCGGCAATCAACGCACGGCCACGATTCATAGCCTCTTCGGACAGCTCAACTGCATAGCCGCCGGCATCCTGTGTTTTGATCCCTCCGAGATCGACTTCCAAAAACGTGGCGCCGAGTGATTTCACGTCCTGCCCCGCCGCGGCGCGCACGTCGTAACCTTCGACCACCGCGCCCAGGCGTCGCGCGGTTGCAATCGCCTGCAATCCGGCGACACCCGCACCCAGGACCAACACGCGTGCCGGTGGCACAGTGCCCGCGGCGGTCATCAACAACGGAAACATTCGCGGAATATGCGCCGCGCCGATTAACACGGCTTTATATCCGGCGACCGTCGCCATCGATGAGAGCGCATCCATTGCCTGCGCGCGCGTGATACGTGGAATCAGCTCGACGGAAAAAGTTGTGACACCGCGATCGAGCGCGGGTAGCAGAGCGGCGGGTTCGTCGAGTGGACGCAGAAAACCGATCACGACCGCGCCTTTCCTGAGTCGGGCGAAGTCATTCGCCGCGGGGCGATTCACGGCCGCGAGCACGTCGGCATCCGCGAGCAGCGCTTCACGATCGTCGCTTACTTCGGCGCCGGCTTCGCGATAGTCGTCGTCAGTGCGCGCCGCATTTAGTCCCGCACGACTTTCGACCTGCACGGACGTTCCCAATGCGACCAGTTTCTTGATTGATTCCGGCATCAGCGCAACGCGCGCCTCACCCTCTTGTGTTTCCCGCAACACAACGATCTTCATAGTGCGCTCCGTTTGCAGGATAGAAATGAAAAGGGGTGAAGTTCTCGCGTGGTATGGCCGCCAACAACTCCGTAGTTTGGCATAAATAGACTAATGAATAACGCGTTCGTGGGGAATCAGCTAGCGCCCGTGCAGTATAGCAAAAGAGCCGCAGATTTTCGCGGACGAACGCAGTTTAGATCCACCTTCCTCCGGGAAAATCTGCGGCCCAATAATCTGGGGCAAAACTTGCTAAGGGGTGGCCGAGCACCTATAATCCCAGTCCTCTGAGGCGCATTGGTGTAGTCGGCTAACACGCTGCCCTCTCAAGGCAGAGACCACGGGTTCGAGTCCCGTATGCGCTACCATTTCCTCAGCCCTTTGAACAAGGACTCGACTCCTCTCACGCTATTCTTCCAGAGCCAGGACGCCCTTCACATTGAACCATGAATCAGAATTTCGTCTATTCCCTATTCCGCGTTTGAGGCGTAGCATTGGGACATGCGTGTGGTGCTGTTCCTGATTGCGATGGTGTTGTTACTGGTTGAGTTCGGCGGTGCCGCCAAACCTGCGCGCACGGTCGTCCTCGGCTCACCCGCAAGCGCCGCTACTCCTTCAGCTCCGAAGGCCAGAGTTGATTTCGACACGCAGGTGAAACCCATTCTTCAATCGAAGTGTATGCCGTGTCATTTCAGCGGCGGCCAGATGTACGACCGCTTGCCCTTCGACAAACCCGCCACGATCAAAAAGCTTGGCGTCAAATTGTTCACCCGGATCAAAGAAGAAAACGATCGCCGCCTGATCGAAGACTTTCTCACGCAGTCGCCTTAAGCAGCCACGGAGATGCCAACGGGACAAGCCCGTGGGATCTTGAATTCAGCGGCGTGGGACTTTGTCGAGGTTGCGGGTGGTCTGCTCGGTGATGGAGTTGGCGACGACGTTTTTTTGATCTGCTTCGGGAAGCGCTGGTCGGGTGTCGGTTTGATCGATTATTTTCTTTGCAGCGCTTAGCTTCTTCCGATACGTTGTCCCAACGGTAAAGCTCAACAACTGCCACGCCGAAACCAGCCCCAGAAAAATATAGACCAGATAGACGATTGGCGGAGTCGTCGCTCCCGTCTGATCGTGCACCGCATCGAAATAACCCATCAGGAAAAACAGTAAGAACCCACTCACGATCGCCGTCACCAGATCGATCGTCAGCGTGAACTTCACCTGCTTCTCCGGATTCGTGATTCCCAGAATCCGATTCATCAACGACGTGTGCTGCGCCGGACCAATGAGGAACTCCCCGCAACTACGGCAGTAGCTGTCAGCCGCCTGGTCACTTTTCCCACACTTTGGACAGAACATTAGCCCGGTATGTTAACTTCTTTTCGCCAATGACAACAGAATCAAAGCGCGCGCGGGTCTTGCAGATCGCGGCCATCGCCCTGGTCCTGCTGCTGATGATCGTGTTGCTGCATGTTGAAGGACGCTCGTTCTTTTGCACCACGTGCAGTCACTTTGCGATTTGGATCAGCGACACGTGCAGCTCGAGCACATCGCAGCAGTTGCTCGATCCGTATAGTTTTACGCACGTGCTGCACGGCTTCCTGTTCTTTTGGCTGATCGCGCTATTGTTCAGGCGAGTGGCTCCGGCGTGGCAGTTCTGGCTCGCGCTCTTTCTGGAATCGGTGTGGGAGGTTTTTGAAAACACAAAGTTCGTTATCGACCACTACCGCACGGAAACAGCAGCGCTGGGTTACCAGGGCGACACAATCGTTAACTCATTAGGCGATCTTGGCTGTGCCCTGGTGGGATTTCTGCTGGCCCGCCAACTCGGAGTGCGTCGTTCGTTAATTGTGTTTGCGTTGGTCGAACTGATTTTGACTCTGTGGATTCACGACAGTCTGTTGTTGCAGATCCTGATGTTGGTGCGACCGGTTGGAGCGCTTAAGTCGTGGCAGATGTGCCAGTAAGAGCAAGTTCGAGTTTAATTGGTCGGGGTAGTTGATGCGGAGGTCGTGATCACGCGGCTGTTCAGATCGCGCAAAGCAAGGAGATTCTTCTCTCGCAAAGAAACCTGGCTTCGACCCACCTGAAGGTCCACGGTCTGTGACGATACGATCTTCTTAAATGTCGCGTAGGGAATCTGCAACTCAAGCGTCTCCACCTTCGTGTCCCATGTGCCCGCCTGATTTTTCATGACGGGAGCCATCTTGCCGAGCTTCAACGTCTCGGTATCAGTTACAACGATCAGATCTCTTTGGTCCGGCATATGGAAGTGGACCCAATCCTTATTTTCGAAGACGACTTGCAGCATGACGTAACGGACGTAGTTGAGCTGCGTTCCGGGGCAGTGCAAAGAGACCTCAATGCTCACGCATGAATCTTTGAACTTGTCTTTGAAACCATCGCAACTGACTTTCATCTTCTGCAGTCGCATGACGGTCTCGTAGTTAAACCCGTCGTATTTTGTCTCGATCTTGCCGCCATGTTTGACCGGTTGATCTTGCGGCTTCACGCCCGCGGACGGAAACAGAAGTACCGCAACGCAGCCCAAAACAAGCACGATCTTCTTCATAATTGACTTCTCCAAACGCTCTAATTGGTTATTGCAACTGAGGTGAGAATCGGGGCGAACCGCGAGGAAGGCTCACACCCAAATTAGCGAAGCTGCCGCCCCTGTGTCAATAAACTATTTCGGGTCTGTTAGACTAGCGCCCACACTTCGACAAACGTTTGCTGAGGACAGCCATGACATCTTCTCTTTCTGACGCCTCTCTAACTGAGCTTACCGGCAGTTTGCGCCAGGCGAACGAAGAATTCAGCCGGCATTACCCCGGTGAAACCGGACGGCGGCAACCGGTCCACACCGTTTATGGTGGCGCGCACCTGTTTAAATCTGATTCCGCGAGACGACTGGGCTCGCTGGCGCGGCGTTCGCTCGATCAGTTTGCGCCCGATTTTCTGACGTTCGCGAGGGCCATCGATTTGAATGGCGCGAGCGAGCTTCCGGACACAGTTGACGAAGCGAACGAGCTGGTGTCGTTTTTGCGAAACGAGCCGGAGCAGGCGCGTAAAGAAAAGAAAGCGGCGTGGCTGGCATACACGATTTACCGTCGCGTGACTGAGAAGCTTCAGCGCGAGCCGGTCGAGGACTTTCGCATCGACTTCGAAGATGGTTACGGAAACCGTCCGGATGATGAAGAAGACGGTCACGCCGTTTCCGCCGCGGAGGAAACAGCCGAGGGCAGCAAAAACGGTACACTGCCGCCGTTTATCGGCATCCGCATCAAGCCTTTCAACGAAGAACTGCGCGCGCGCAGCTTTCGCACGCTCGACATTTTTATCTCTACGCTGGCGGAACGTAACCAGGGCCAGTTGCCGGAAAACTTCGTCGTGACGTTGCCGAAGATCACGATCCCGGAACAAGTCTCAACACTCGCTGCGCTGCTCGGACAGCTCGAGAAACATCTCAGCCTCGACGACGGTAGTCTGAAGTTTGAAATGATGATCGAAACCACTCAGTCGATCATCAATCATCGCGGCGAGATCAATCTGCCGTTGTTGCTGGCTGCCGGCGAAGGTCGTTGTGTCGCCGCTCACTTTGGTACTTACGACTATACAGCCGGTTGCAATATCACCGCCGCTCACCAGCACATGCTGCACGCTGCCTGCGACTTTGCGAAACACATGATGCAAGTTTCGTTTGCCGGAACGGGCATCTGGCTGTCAGATGGCGCGACGAACATCATGCCCGTCGCTCCACATCGTTTCGTCGAAGGTGGTCCACCATTGACGCAGGAGCAGATCGAGGAGAACAGGGAGGTGGTCCATCGCGCGTGGCGTTTGCATTACAATCACATTCAGCACTCGTTGACGAATGCGTTTTACCAGGGATGGGACCTGCACCCGGCACAACTGCCGACGCGCTATGCGGCAGTTTATGCATTCTTCCTTGAGAGTCTCGAAGCTGCTTCCGAACGCTTGAAGAATTTCGTCGAGAAGGCTGCAAAGGCGACGCTGGTCGGCGACGTGTTCGACGACGCCGCTACGGGACAGGGACTGCTCAATTATTTTCTGCGCGCCATCAACTGTGGCGCGATTACTGAAGCCGAAGCGGTCCAATTATCCGGATTGACGTTGCCGGAATTGCACTCGGCATCGTTCGTCCGAATCCTGAAGAACCGTCAGGCATTATGATTGTGGTAAACTGCTGACAACTCACCAGCATCGGAGCCTTATGATTACCAAATTAAAACCTCTCACCATCGCCGATTGGGACGCCATGCCGTACGGCGACGGCAATCGGTACGAAATAATAGAAGGAGAACTGTTTGTGTCCTGCTCACCAGGCCTCACACATGAACGGGTTTTGATAAACCTCATACTGCTGATTGGAAATTTCCTAAAAGCTAATCCGATCGGAACAATTGTTGCCGGTTCGGGAGTGATTCTTAGTAATTTCAGCGGAGTCATTCCCGATTTCGTGTTTTTTAGTCACGAACAGGACGACACGATCGTTAAAAACGACCGATTGCATGGTCCTCCTGCTCTCGTGGTCGAGATACTCTCACCAGGAGCAG
>DATENQ010000486.1:0-3580 GCA_035275005.1 Pyrinomonadaceae bacterium
TCGCGAGATGACGATCGATCTCCGCCTCCACCTCAGGCGAAAACGTCGCCGGCTCCACGCCCAGATCAACTGGCTGCGACAGCGGTTGAATATTTACGACCTGTGTAGTCATTTTATTTGGCCGCAGATTAACGCAAATCTACGCAGATAAATCAGAATCAGCGTGGGTCTGCGTTAATCCGCGGCTAAAAATCACCTATCGATTTCACCAAGCACGACATCGAGCGAACCTATAATCGCTACGATGTCCGCGACCATCTCACCTTCAGACATCACCGGTAGCGCCGAAAGATTCACGAAACTCGGACCACGAAAATGCACGCGACTTGGTTTTGGGCCACCATCAGACTTCATGTAAACACCGAGCTCACCCTTCGACGCTTCAATCGGGTGATAAACCTCGCCCGCCGGCACGTCAAAACCCTCGGCCACGATCAGGAAGTGATGAATCAACGCGTCCATGTGACTTTTCATCGCTTCGCGATCCGGCAACACAACCTTCGGCGCGTCCGCTTTCACAGGCCCGGGCTGTAAACGCGAGAGCGCCTGCGTCGCAATCTTGTGCGACTCTCTCATCTCGCGCATGCGCACCATGTAGCGCGCCCAAACGTCTCCATCAGTCTCAACCGGCACTTCAAAGTCGTAATTCTCGTAACCGCAGTACGGGTTAGCGCGGCGAATATCGAGATTCACGCCGCTCCCGCGTAAACACGGACCGGAAAGTCCCCAGTCAATCGCATCTTCCGCTGAGATCTGTCCGATGCCCTGCGTGCGTCGCTGAAAGATCCTGTTGCCGGTAAGCAGTTTGTGAAACTCGTCGACCGCGCCGAGAAAGTTGTCGAGAAACTGTTTACAGCGATTCTCAAAACCCGCCGGCAAATCCATCATCAACCCGCCGATGCGAAAGTAAGACGGCGTCAGTCGTCCACCGGAAGCAGCCTCGATCAGGTTCAGGATCTTTTCGCGCTCGCGGAAACAGTAAAAGAAGACCGTCATCGCGCCGATGTCGAGCGCATGCGTGCCGAGCCACACGAGATGCGAGGCGATGCGCTGAAGCTCGCACATCAGCACGCGAATCGTTTGCGCGCGCACGGGAATCTCGAGACCGAGTAGCTTCTCGCCCGCCATCACGTAAGCGAGGTTGTTGCCGAGCGGATTGAGATAATCCATCCGGTCGGTGATCACGATCCCCTGCTGATACTTCTTGTACTCAAAAAGCTTCTCCATCCCCGTGTGGAGATAGCCGATGTCAGGTGTCGCTTTCACCACCATCTCGCCGTCCAGCACGAGCTCCAGACGCAGCACACCGTGCGTCGAAGGGTGTTGCGGACCCATCGAGATCGTCATTTGGGTATCGAGCGGACGATCGACGATTTCAAACTGTGGCGGTATGGTTGCTGAGCTCATTTCAAACTATATGGTTCGTAGCCGCGCAACGGAAAATCCTTGCGTAACGCGTGTCCCTGCCAATCATCCGGCAGCAAGATGCGGCGCAGATCCGGATGGCCATCGAAAATCACGCCAAACAGATCAAACGTCTCACGCTCATGCCAGTTCGCCGTTCGCCAGACACCGGTAACACTCGGCACGTGAGTGTCTTCCTCGTTCAGTAACACTTTCAAACGAACGCGATGATATTTAGTAGTTGAAAAAAGATGATAGTTGACTTCGAAGCGCGGTTCTTCTTCCACGCCGCGATCCGCTCCACAAATATCCGCAAGAAAATTGAACGGCCCTTCGGGCCACGTCTTCAAAAACGAGCACGCCGCGATGATGTGCTCGCGCGGAACGACAATCGTCGTCTCTCCGAAAGCGTAGATGACCTCGGCGATCCATTCCGGATGCTCACGCTGTAACGCCGTCACTAACGGATGTGACGGCGTGCTTTCGGAAGTCGGCGTTTGCTCTGGCGACTGCTCGACGTTTTCGGGCCCTGATGTCATCCGCGATTGTTGCTCGACTCTCTTAAGAAGAACGTCGCCGTTCGTGCCTCGAAGCGATCGTATAAGGCCGGGATTCCGGCAGCGTGTTCTGCCGCGCAGTTGATCCATCGGTCACGGGTAAAGTACCTGGCACAACAGCTTCTCGTGCTTCCTCTTCAGGTATGTCTTTGCGATCGCGAACGCTCTCTTTCGACACTTTGTCCTGGAGCATCATCACGGCATGGATCAGCATCTCAGGACGCGGTGGACAACCCGGAATATAAACGTCAACCGGAACGATCTTGTCGACGCCCTGGACGATAGCGTAGTTATCAAAAACACCGCCCGACGTCGCACAAGCGCCCATCGAGATAACCCACTTCGGCTCCGGCATCTGGTCGTAAATCCGTCGCAGCACCGGCGCCATCTTGCGCGACACGCGACCGGAGACGATCATCACGTCAGCCTGGCGCGGACTCGCTCGAAACACCTCCGCGCCAAAACGCGCCAGATCGTTTCTCGACGTGGTCGCGTTCATCATTTCGATAGCGCAGCACGCGAGTCCAAAAGTTGCCGGCCACAGCGACGACTTTCTCGCCCAGTTAATGAGCGAGTCGAGCCGCGTGGTCAAAACCTCCGGCAAAGCTTCTGCAATAACATTTTCGAGACCCATTTAACTTCCTTACGCTGCGGGCCGCCGCCTTCTTGCTTCAAGGTCGGTCAAAGCCCTCGCTTCAGCCTCTGCTTCACGTCGCGCTTTCTCACCCCAGTCAAACGCGCCCTTCTTGACGACGTAGATGTAACCAACAAAGAGCAGACCGATAAACACCATCATCTCGAGATACACAAACGAGCGCAGCGCTTCACTTTGTGCTGCCAGTAACTTATAGACAGCTGCCCAGGGCACGAGAAAGATTACTTCAATATCAAACAGGATGAAGATCATCGCGATCAGGTAGAACTTCACCGAGAAACGCTCTCGTGCAGATCCCACCGGATCTTTGCCACACTCGTATGGCATCAACTTTGTTTTTGTTCTTTTTCGTTGTCCGACAAATTGAGAAAGGAGAACGTTGCCGACGGCGAAGCCTCCCGCGACGACGAACATCAGCAGAATTGGCAAGTAATCGTAAAGCCGAAAGGCTGTCAAAGCGCACCCTCACCTGCCGCAGACAACATCGTGTGCGGCTGCTACTACTCGATCACGAGATTGAGAATCATTGTACAAGCGTGATGCTAGTCGAACTGATCAAGGGTGTCAAGCAACGTCTCCTGCAGGAAAAATGCTGATTGACCGTGAAAAAATGCTTGTGTTAACGTTCAGGAAAACCCGCTTGTGAGCGGGTTAAGCGGCCTCCCACTACTGAGAGCATAAAGTCCTTGAAACTGTGATTACCGGATTCAACACCGACATCGAACATGATGGAGTTATCTATCATGTGCAGACCGAGGACAAGGGGCTCGACTCGCCACTCATCCTCTCACTCGTCTACGTGGGTGGCACGATCCTGGCCAGCAAGCGTTCTCCTTATGAGGACCTGATTGCCGAAGGATTTAGCGACGAAGTCCTGGCTGAGCGCCTGAAGCGGCAGCATCGCTTGATTTGCGCAGCCATTAATTCGGGGCGAATTGACGACCTGAAGAAGATGAGTGGTCGC
>DATENQ010000487.1:0-5510 GCA_035275005.1 Pyrinomonadaceae bacterium
AGTTTGAAGGTCAGGTCGATGCCCGCACCGGCGACGGCGAAATCGCACTGGATGGCAACTTCAACTCTCTTTCAGCACGAACTGGTGACGGCCAAATTTCGTTGACCGTGCCGGCAGGCTCAAGCTTCACAATCGAAACCAACGCCCCCGATGAAATCAACAACGAGGGGTTCAATGTTGCTGAGGACATTACTCCTTCCCCGCGCGTCAAACGCTGGCGCATCGGCAACGGCGGCAAGATCTTCATTCTTAAGACCGGCGAGGGGAAAATCTTACTGCGTCCCCGGCAGTAATCCGTTTTTCCATCCCTAAAATCTGCGGCCCCGGCTTTATGCGAATCAGCACGTGTATTCTGTTCATTGTGAGCATTGCCTTTTGTGTGCATGCTCAGACGGCTTTAGTAGTCCCGCCGGAAAAATCGAATCCCGTAGTCATCCCGAAGTTTGATAAACCGCCCGTCATCGACGGGAGGCTCGACGAAGAAGTCTGGCAAAAGGCCGTCGTACTGAAAGACTTCTACCAAATTCAGCCCGGCGACAACACGCCACCATCGAAACCGACCGAAGTTCTCCTCGGTTTCGATCCGAAGTTTCTCTACATCGCTTTCAAAGCCACCGACGAGCCCGACAAGATACGAGCCACCATCGCCAAACGCGACAACATCTGGCAGGACGATTACGTCGGCGTCATGCTCGACACCTTCAACGACAAGCGCAAGGCGTTTGAAGTTTTCTTTAATCCACACGGAATCCAGGGCGACGGCATCCTCACCGAAGGACGCGGCGAGGACATGAGCGTCGACCTGTTGATGGACTCCAAGGGCATCGTTCACGAGACCGGCTACGACGTCGAGATCGCGATTCCATTCAAGTCGCTGCGCTTCGAAGCCGGCAAAGGAAAACTCTGGGGCGTACACCTCTTCCGTCGCATCCAGCGCTTTGAAAGGGAAATGGATTCGTGGATGCCTTTCTCCCGCAGCATCGACAGCCAACTGAGCCAGGCCGGACACGTTACCGGTCTCGAGGACCTTTCCGTCGAACGCACGATCGAGCTGATCCCCAGTTTGACTGTTTCTCAGAACAGCCGCTTTGTTGGAAACTTTGGTGTGACTGATCCAAAGACCGATCCGGGTCGCATCGTGAACGAGCCTGTCGGAATCGAACCCGGACTGACAGCGAAATTCATCCCCAACTCCGCGGTGACGATCGATTTGGCAGTCAATCCCGATTTTGCGCAGGTCGAAGCAGATCAACTGGTGGTCACCGCTAACCAGCGCTTCCCGATCTTCTTCCCCGAGAAGCGGCCATTCTTCCTCGAAGGCATCGACATTTTTCAAACGCCAATCACCGCCGTACACACGCGCTCGATAGTCGATCCGGACGTCGCGGTGAAGACGACCGGAAAGTTGGGGCGTAATACGTTTGGGTTGATGGTCGCGAGCGACAATGGACCAGGAAATCTCAACGCTGACGATCGCGGCAACTTGAACGGCTGTATCGAGAAGCGCTTCTTCGATCGGACGACTGTTTGCAACAACGAACGTATCCTCGACAAAAACGCTTACATCGGCGTGCTGCGACTCAAACGCGACGTCGGCAAGGAAAACTCGATCGGTATGATCGCGACGAGTTACAACTTCATCGACAAACACAATGAAGTATTGGGATTTGATGGGCGCTTTCGTCTGAACAAGCAAACCACCTGGACTTTCCAGACTTTGGGAACAACTTCGCGCAACTTCTTTTTCGATCCAGACGACGGAGAGACTCGTTACCGCACCGGCAATGGCTTCGCTTACACCACGAGCTACAACGTTTCCGGTCGCAACTGGGGTTATGAGTTCTACGGTCAGGGATTTACGCAGGACTATCGTGCGGACGTCGGTTTTGTGCAGCGCACCAATTCAAACTTCAATTACGGCTTCCTGCGTTACAACTCCGATCCGAATCCCAGGAAGAAGATCATCTCGTATCACGCTCACAACTTAACCCACATCGATTACGACTGGCAGGGACGCATGTACGCGTGGGAGAGTGAGAACCTCGTCGAGTTACAGTTGCCACAGAACAGTTGGGTGGGCATGTGGTGGGAACCCGGTTACGAGCGCTTGTTCGATCACGAGTTTGGACCAACACGCGAAGCGAAGCCGTGTGATCCATTTGCGGTCGATAATAAGTGTACCTTCTATGGCGAGAACAACGAGCGCGCTTCAAACAAACAACACCTCTCGTTATATGCCGGCTCAAACTACAGCAAGAAGATTCAGGTCAACGCCCAGGTAACGCAGCGCTGGGGCCACTTTGATCTCGACTTCGGCAACGGCGACAAGTATCCGCGCGTCAGTCCGGCGGCATTGCGGTTGGGACAGAAAGCGCCGCTCGATCCGGGTCGCGGCAGCCTGCTTCAGTTCAACGCGAACATCACTTATCAACCAACCAACGAGCTGCGCACACAGTTCAGCATCAACAGCCAACGTTTGCGACGCTACGACACCGATCGCATCGCGTACAAGATCAACATCATGACGCTGCGCGGCACTTACCAATTCACCAAGGCCACCTTCGCGCGGGTCATACTCGACTACAACACCCTGAACTCCCGTTTGCGATCGCAGGCGTTGTTTGGCTGGACGCCGAGCCCCGGAACAGCATTCTACGCCGGTTACAACGACGATCTGAACTACGACACCCTCCACCCGTTCACACGAAATGTCGTGCCCGGTTTCCGCCGTAACGCACGCACAGTCTTCATCAAAATGTCGTACCTGATCCGAAAGGGCTTTTAGCCAAAGAATGTTTCTCACGCAAAGGCGCAAAGGATCAAAACTTACAATTGCTTTACTTAACTTTACATAACTTTACCTAAATCGCTGTGGCTTTTCGGGACTGGCAATCGCCCGCGTGATAAACTGCGACGGATGTTCCGGATCAGGATACCTTTGCTAGGGGTGTCGCTCTTGCTGGCGGCGCTTTTTTTCACTTCGTGCAAGAGCGATTACCAGGCTTCGCAGCGACAAGGGCAAGGACGGCCAGGGCAGGGCGGACCCGCTCGCAAAGTCAAAACCACGGCTGTAGCTGAAACGCCGTTTGGCGAAACTGTAACCGTTAACGGCACACTCGCCGCTTACGACCAAACTACGGTTAGCGTGAAAGTTCCGGGACGTGTCCGCACGATCTCCGTGGACCTCGGCAGTGTCGTCTCCAGGGGTCAAACAATTGCCGTGGTCGACTCTGATGACTATCGCCTCCGCGTGCAACAAGCCGAAGCTTCACTGGCTCAGGCGCGTGCACGACTTGGCCTCGCGCCTGATGGTAATGACGACCGCGTCAATCCTGAACAGACTGCGACCGTGCGCCAGGCGCGCGCAGTGCTCGACGAAGCTCGCAACAACCGCGACCGCGCTGCGCGTTTAGTTGAGCAGGGAGTGATCGCGAAGGCTGAATTTGATACGGCGACTGCAACATTCAAAGTTGCTGAAGGTCGCTATCAGGACGCTTACGAAGAGATCCGGAATCGTCAGGGAGTGCTTGCGCAACGCCGATCCGAACTCGCTCTTGCAAGGCAGCAGTTGAAAGACACTGCGGTAGTTGCGCCACTGGATGGCATCGTGCAGGAAAAGCGGACGAGTGTTGGCGAATATCTCGCGGCGGGTGCGCCTGTAGTGAATATCGTCAGAATGGATCCCTTGCGATTGCGCGCTGAGATACCTGAGCGCGAATCGCACACGGTTCACACCGGCCAGGATGTTCGTGTAACCATTGAGGGCGACGCGAATATCTATCTCGGAAAGATCATGCGACTCAGTCCGGTGATCACCGAGCAGAACCGGATGCTCGTCGTCGAAGCTGACGTACGAAATAATGGAAAACTGCGACCCGGATCATTCGCACGCGCGGAGATCGTCACTAACGATGCGAAGATGGCCGTGACGGTTCCGAACAATGCGATTGTGACTTTCGCAGGTATCGAGAAAGTGATAGTGGTTCAAAACGGAAAAGCCCTTGAGAAACCGATCACGACCGGGCGCCGTAATACAGAATTTACCGAGATAGTTGCGGGAATCAACGTTGGAGAAAAGATCGTAGTCGACCCGGGCAACCTCCAATCCGGCCAGGCTGTCGAAGTGGTTGATTAACTTTTTAATACAAATCCTATAAGTCACATAGGACCTTTACTGTCTAAATGCAAAAGCTTGCCGAAATCTCTATTCGCCGCCCTGTTTTCGCGACCATGATCGTGCTGTCGCTGGTCGTGGTGGGCGCGGCAGGTTTCTTCAGGCTTGGTGTCGATCGCTTTCCTTCCGTTGACCTTCCCACAGTTTCCGTTCGTGTTGGTCTTCCGGGCGCAGCGCCGGAAGAAGTCGAATCACTCATCGCACAACCGATCGAAGAAGTCGTGAACACAGTCGACGGCATTAGCGAGCTGAGATCGGTTTGCGGACAGGGAACTGCGATTGTCATCGCGACCTTCAAGCTCGATCGCAACCTCGAATCAGCGGCGCAGGATGTCCGCGATCGCGTCAACACACTCGGACGTATTCTTCCTGAAGATGCGACGCCGCCGGTGATCCAGAAGTTTGATAACGACAGTACTCCTGTTTTGACCATCGCGCTCTCCGCCGATCGCTCAATAAGAGAACTAACAGAACTCGGCGACAAGATGGTACGCCCGCAGCTCGAGCGCGTCGGCGGTGTTGGTGAGGTGCGCGTCGTCGGTGGTCTCGATCGTGCGATCAACGTATGGATTGACGCTGAGCGTCTCGCCGCTTATCAGATTTCCATCTCGCAAGTTCGACAAGCCATCGAACGTCAGAACGCCGACGTGCCGGGCGGAAACGTCACTACCGGCAAAGAAGAGCTCACGCTCCGCACACTCGGAAGATTTACTGACCCCCGCCAGTTTAACGACCTCGTAATCGCTAATGTGAACGGCTCGCCCATCAAGCTTCGCGACGTCGGTCGCGTTGAAGACGGAACGAAAGAACAGCGTTCATTCTCGCGTCTTAACGGCGTCCCTACAGTTACGCTCGACATCAGGCGACAGTCGGGCGCAAACACCGTCGAGGTAATTAAAGGCCTGAAGGAGGCTTTGCCGCGCGTAACTTCGCAGCTACCCGAAGACGTCAAGGTTGAAATCATTCGTGACCAGTCGCGCTACATCGAAGCTGCGTTGCACGAGATTCAAACGCACCTGGTCCTCGGCAGTATTCTCGCGAGTCTCGTCGTGCTGATATTCATGCGTTCGTGGCGCTCGACGTTGATTGCAGCGGTCGCGATCCCGTGTTCCGTCATCTCGACCTTCGGCATGATGAAAGCGCTCAACTTCACGCTCAATAGCGTGACGATGCTGGCGCTCGTGTTGATGGTCGGCGTGGTTATTGACGACGCGATCGTCGTCCTCGAAAACATCTTCCGGTTCATTGAAGAAAAGAAAATCAATCCGAAAGAGGCGGCGCGAGAAGCCACGAAAGACATCGGGCTCGCGGTGCTGGCTACAACTCTGTCTCTCGT
>DATENQ010000488.1:0-3425 GCA_035275005.1 Pyrinomonadaceae bacterium
CCACAGATCGACTCATTCTGTGGCATACTCAAGCACAAAAATGAAGCCTTTTCTGAGCCTTGTACTGATTATTTTCACTGGTTTAGCGCCTGTTCCGGTGTACGGCCAACAGGACGACGACGTGGTTCGCGTGCGCAGCAATGAAGTGAGGCTGGACGTCGTCGTTAAAGACAAAAAAGGACGCCAGATCAAGGACCTGAAAGCGGCTGATTTTGAGGTTTTGGAAGACGGCGTCCCGCAGAAAGTCGAGTCGTTCCGCTTCGTCACGAGGGAACCCGCGCCGGCGACAGCAGAAACAAGCGGCAACCCCTCGCCAACCGCCGCCACCACACCAGCGCCGGCGAAACGATCGACACCGTCAGTGACAGCGCTCGTTTTCGATCGACTCTCGCCGGAAGCCCGCGCACTCGCACGTAAAGCCGGTCTCGCATACGCGCAGGAAGATATGGGTAACGGAGCTTTCACCGGCGTCTTCGGCATCGATCAATCACTGCGCACCGTCCAGTCTTTCACCGACAACGCACAATTAATAAAGGACGCTGTCGAGCGCGCCACCGCGACCGCGACCGCGACTTCGACTTACGCATCAGGCGGCGCAAAGATACGCGAGAACACGGAACAAAGCATAGCGCTCGATCAGCAAATCTCGACATCAATGGCGTCGGCGCAAGCGGCCGGCGCCGCTCAAAACGGCGCCGGCGCGACGGCCGCAGGCGAAGCAGCCGGTCAGGCAGCCGCGCAACAGAAGTGGATCGAGATGCAGAACCAGATGCTCGACCACTTCGAGCGTCTCGAACGCGATCAGGAAGGTTTCGCGACAATTAACAGCCTGCTCGCGGTGATTAGCCCGATGCAAAACTTGCCGGGACGAAAAACGATCATCTTCTTTTCTGAAGGTTTGAAGTTGCCGCCTGCGGTGCAGGCGAAGTTTCCCGCCGTAGTCAACGCCGCCAATCGTGCGAACGTCAGTATCTATTCGATCGACGCCGCAGGCTTGCGTATCCAAAGCGGAACGGCGGAAGCCGCGCGCGAGCTTAATTCGATTGCCGCGGCAGGCATGGCACAGCAGGGTCGCGGCAATGATCGCGGCGTCAGCGGGCCGTTAACGAGGTCACTCGAGCGCAATGAAGATCTATTGCGTTTTGATCCGCGCAGTGGGCTCGGTTCGCTGTCGGATCAAACGGGTGGCTTCCTGATTCACGACACAAACGATCTCGTTTCAGGATTGCGTCGCATCGACGACGATATGAACGGTTATTACTTCCTCACGTACGTGCCGCAGAACAAGGAGTACGACGGTCGTTTCCGGCGCATCAGTGTGAAGGTGGGGCGTTCGAATGTTGACGTTCAGTCGCGCCAGGGTTACTACGCGGTCGAGTCTGTCGGTCAACTCCCGATGCTCGATTACGAAGCACCGGCGATCGCAGCCGCCAGAAACTGGAAGAGTGGGCCGGCGCCAAACCTCCTGAACAGCACCGCGCTCAGTTATCCCGCACCGGGCAGAAACGGATTGACGCTGATTCTGGCCGAGGCGCCACTGGCGACCTTCAAATTTGCACCCACCAACGACAACAAAAACTACAGCACGGATTTCTCGATCGTGGCCCTCGTGCGGGACGAATCCGATCAGGTCGTTCAGAAACTAAGCCAGCATTACGACTTGAACGGCGCGATCTCTGATGTCGATAAGGCGAAGAAAGGAAACGTCCTTTTTTATCGTGAAGCACAGCTTCGACCCGGTAGGTACCGCGTGCAACTCATCGCCTACGACGCAGTAAACGGCGGCGTCAACGTCAACACCACACCTCTGGAGATCGCGAACATCGATGAAACAAAACCGCGACTCAGCAGTGTTGCGGTGCTGAAAAGAGCAGAGCGCCTGACACCCGAAGAGCAGAAACGCGACCAGCCGCTGCACTTTGGAGAGTTGCTCGTTTACCCGAATCTCGGCGAAGTAATCGACCGCAACACTGCTAAACAACTCGCCTACTTCTTCACTGCCTGGCCGGCCAAAGGCGCGACGAAACCGTTGCAGGTGACGCTTGAGATTCTCCAAAACAAACGCCCGGTCGGTAAAACCTCAGGCGAGCTTCCACCCGCCGACGAACACGGACAGATCAAATACGCGAGCTCCTTCGCCCTCGATAAATTTCCCGCCGGAGAGTTCGAACTGAAAGTGACCGTCAGTGACGGCGTGAACAGCGTGAGTCGCTCTACGAACTTCGTACTGCAAGAATAATTTAGCCGCAGATGACGCAGATAAAATCCGGATTTAATCCGTGTTCATCTGCGGCTTATTTGTTCCGCTAGTTCTTTTGCTTCCTTGATCAATTCGCCTTTGGGTGCGAGTTGAATGTAGGCTTTGACGGAGCGTGCGGCTTCTGGTCGATTGCCGCGGGTCAGGTAGATGCGGGCAAGGTGATAGTGAGCGGCGACGCACTCGTCTCCGCCCGTGATTAGTGCGCGTGTCAATTCGGCTTCGGCGGATTCGATGTCGCCCATTTCCAGTTTTGCGATGCCGATCCACAGGCGTGTCACCGGGCGCGTGCTGTCGATCGCAATCGCCTCCTGCAACAGCGAAATCGCTTCCGTGTAATTTCGCCGCTCCACCTGGACCAATCCCATATTGAATTTCGCGTTGAAGTTTTTCGGGTCGTTACCAAGCACGATCTCGAAATGCTTCTCTGCTTCGTCGAGTTGCTTCAACTTCAGATATTGCGCGCCGAGATCGTTGCGAGCCGCGAGATACTCAGGATAGATCGTGATTGCTTCCTGAAAATGTGTGGCGGCTTCCTGGAAGTTGCCCTTGTTAACTAACTTCAAACCAAGCTCGTACTGCTTCTTCGCAGCAGACGGAACTGACTGTCGTAACTCAGCAGCAGAAACAACCTTGCCGGGGCGACTACCACTCGGATCGTTCTTCGCTCGCAGCTCAAGGGTCAGGTCTACCATCAATCCGCGACCGAGCTCGACCCTTCTTGTTACCGGCTCGAAGTTGCCTGAAACCTCGGCCTGCACGAAGTAGATCCCTTCGCTCAGGTTTCTGATTTGAAACTCGCCGCTGTTGTTGGTGTAGAGAGTGGAGAGAACACTCTGATGGTTTCTCAGAGTGATGCGGGCATAGCCTTCAGCAGCAAATCCGGAGGGAAGCGTGACTTTTCCGCGAATAACTGCGTTGTTCGTGTCGGCAGTTTTGTACTTGGGATCGATCTCCTGCGCTCGCGCAGTTCCACCGAAAATAGTGAAGCCACAAAGAAGCACAAAAGGCACAAAGGATTTCATACGGAACTTGTGCATTTTGTGCCTCTTTGTGGCAAGGAGGCAAGCGACGCGACTTAGAACGTAAACTTCAGTGCAAACTCTACGATGCGCCGTCCGTGCTTGTTGACGATCTTACCGAAGTTATTGACCGTGTCGCTTCTGTC
>DATENQ010000489.1:0-9829 GCA_035275005.1 Pyrinomonadaceae bacterium
TGTCGATCGAGGTTCCGATCCTGTCCGGTAGTGATGTTAAAACCCGGGCCAGTATTCGCGATGACGAACGGATTCAGCACAAGCTTCCACCACGGCAGGTTAACGGTCCCGAAGATCGTAAAACGGTGCCGTATATCAAACCCGGCCCGACCGAATTCGCCTGTTAAATCATACGAGTTCATCGGGAAGAGCGCGCTACCCTGACCGTCGGTGTCGTTGGTCGTTTTGCTGAGCGAATAATTGGCGTTGAGCTGAAACGTTCTGCTCAGACGGCTGTTGAAGCCAACGAAGAATTGTCTCTGATTGAACTGGCCGCTCGCTTCGTAACGATAAATCTCACCCCTGGTGGGATCGGGGCGAATCCCATTCGGTGTAAGCTCGGTGATCGTGAGC
The DNA here is from genome assembly GCA_035275005.1 of Pyrinomonadaceae bacterium. Classification (GTDB taxonomy): domain Bacteria; phylum Acidobacteriota; class Blastocatellia; order Pyrinomonadales; family Pyrinomonadaceae; genus PSRF01. The sequence continues at coordinate 394 of DATENQ010000489.1, forward strand.
GGCAATGGCGCGTTGACGTCGCGCGCGCGAATCACGTGAACGATGCGCAGGTTGAAGAAGCCCAGAAACATCGTGATGTTGCGCGGCAGTTGTCGTTCCACCTGCGTGCCGGCCACCCACACGGTTGGATTTTGCAGATTCGGATCCACGAGCCAGGTCGTCTGCTGCGTAGCGGGCAGACTCGTCACTGACGGAACAGCGGTCGGGCTCCACTGATTCAAGACGTTGTAAACCGCGGCGACGTTTGGAAGTTGCTGTTCGATCACGCTCGGCGGACTGCTGCGATCGAACGGCTCCGTGATCTGTGTTTGAATCACGTTGAAGCCGTCGAAACGATTAGCCTGGAGCGTATTGCTTTCATTGAAGCGGTTGTAAAAGAAACCGGTGCCAACGCGAATCACCATCTTCGGCGGTCGCGCGCTGTTGGCCGCTCCGGGCGACCACGCCACCGCCAGGCGCGGCGCGAAGTCGTATTTGCTGTTCGCGTTTGTTTGTATCTCGTAGCGCAGGCCGTAACTCAACGTGATATTAGGCCTGAGTCGCCAGTCGTCCTGGATGAACACGCCGAAATCCGTTTGATTGACATCAGCGAACGGATTGCCGGCGTTGATTCTGAACGCAGTTGCGCCACCACCAGCGGCGCGAATTGCTGCCGGCGAGAGGCCTTGCTCCTGGAGCTTCAGCGTCAATTGATATCGCTCGATGCTATCCACGCCAAAACCGCCGGTGAAGGTCCAGGAACCGCCGAAGTTTCCTTCATTCGTTTCGTCAATCTTAATGTGCCGGATGCGCCCGCCAAACTTGATCGCATGAGTCCCGTGCTGCTTGGCGGTAAAATTATTCAACTCCCAGGCCATGCGCTCGTTGTTCGACTGCCCAACCTGCGAACCGCCGGAGCCGAACGAACCGCTGACATCAAGCGCTGGTACGGAGTTGTCGCCGTCTTGTTCGAATCGAACGCGAGAAAACTGAAAACGCGTTTCGTTGATCGTAGTTGGGTTCAGGATCGCTGTCTCGGTCAATTGCAGTTGATGGTTAACTGAGAGAGTGTTGAAGCCACGCTCGGGCAAGTTGAAGCCACCAACGCCCTGATTGTCGACGCTAAAGCGGTTGTAGTTGTAACGGACGATGAGCGTGTTGTCGGCGTTGATGGCGTAGTCAAAACGCGGACTGAAGAAAAGACTTCGCCTGGGCACGAGGAACCCCTGGCCAACGTCAACGACATTGAAGTTGTCGTCGAGCACACTCGCTTTGATGAGCTCGTTATCGTCAGTCTCAATTCGTCCAAGATTGAAAAAGAACGAAGCTTTCTTCTTCACTATTGGACCACTGATGTTCATGTCGTACTGGCGGATCTGAAATGGAGTGCGCGTGCTGGAATTAACGGCAAACGGGTTGCGCGAGTTGAGACTCTCGTCGTTGAAATTTATCGAAGTGCCGCCACGAAACTTGTCCGTGCCGGGGCGAGTCAGAATATCGATGCGCGCCGATGGCTGATCATTCTCGGCCGCGAATGGATTTTGATTGATACGAATCTCGCGAATCGAGTCTTTCGACGGCAGCGTGGAACCGGTGAAGCCGTCGATAAAGATCTGTCCTCCGTTTGGACCAACTGATGGACCAGCGAGTGCCTGGAGAGCCGCGGCTAATTCGTCAGGGTCGTCGGGCAGAGCGTCCAAATCCTTACCGGCGATAACGGTCTGGTTCGCATTGTTGGTGGCTTCGGTGCTGACGGGAACTTCCGCAACGGTGACCTTTTCTTCGATCGTCACGCGCAGCGTTAGATCGACAGTCTGCCGCGCGTTTGTGATATCGACTTCTTTACTCTCAGTAGGCGCGAAGTTTGGAGCAATGGCTTGAAGCGTGTACTTGCCGGGAGCGAGTCCGGCAAAAGTGTAGACGCCGTCGCCGTTAGTGGTGGTCTTCTTTTGAGTGCCGGTGGCGTCAGTGAGGGTTACATTCGCGCCCACGATCACCGCGCCCAGTTCGTCGGTAATCACGCCATGCAACGAGCCGCGTGATTGTTGTGCCGCAACCAGTGTGGCGCCAAGAACAATGATCAGACTGAGGGTGCAGATCTGGCGTGGGAGACTTTGTAGGGGATTCATTTTTACCTCAATAAGAGCAGTTAATACGCCGAAGGCGTTAGCGAAATCACGGCAAGCCGATGCCAAAGGAAATGCCGCTGCTACCTAGACCAGCAGCGGGGTTGGGTGCTGCCTGGCCGGGTTGTGGTCGCGGCGCAAGCATTGCGAGTAGGGCGTCGGCTCCGGCGACGAGCGAGATAGCGGTCAGACGAGTCGGATCCACACCCTGTGTACTGGAAACGATGATGGTGTCGCCAACCTTAACATCCGCGATCGAAATAGTCGGCAATCTATCGAGCATGTCGTTGATGTTTCGGCCTCCCGGGCCACCGCCTCCCGGACCGCCGGGTCCGCCCTGCGGACGTGCAGGTCCACCCTGCCCCGGTTGACCGCCGCCTGCTGCTCCGGGTGCTCCGCCGCCCGGTCCACCAGGCCCACCCATTCCGGAAAACCGTCTCAAAACAGAATCGTTCTTAACCACGATCGTGAGCGGATGCTTTTTCTCCAATTCATTAATCTTGATCTCACCGGTGGCCGCGTCGATCGCTGTAACAACGCCGCCAACTGTCCGGAAACTTCCAGTCACGACCTTTTCGGGTTTGAAGCGCAGCGGATCTTCCGTTCGCTCACCGAGCGCACGTAACTGATCGCCGACTTTCAGCTCACCGAAGGTACTCGGTTTTGCGTCGCCAAATTTGATTGAGTCAGGTGCGTAACGCCGCATTTCGGTGTTGTCGCTTACGGGAATCACGACTGCCTGCGTGCCCGCTACGGTCCGATTTGAGATCGTGATCTCCTTCGACTCAGGTTTAAGGGCAGTAATCACGCCCAGAATTCCACGCCGGCGCCACTCCAGTCGCTCTGCTTCCTGCTTCTTCGCGAGGTCGCCCTTTGTCATGACGATAACCTGGACGGCTGGAACAGACTTGCGGTCTTCCGAAACAGTTCCTCGCGCCATCACGCGATCGCCGTCAGCCAGGTCGGCGAACGTCACATCAGTGGCGTTTGTGAGCGCCTTCTCGCCGGGCGCAAGCTTCTTATAAGTCGTTTTGTCATTTAACGAGACGGTGACCACCGAGCCGGCGTCGGTCTTGATAGTCAACTGCTTCGCGGCCGCATCGATAGACTTAATCTCGCCAATCGCATATTTGGCAGCAATGTTCGGATCATCGGTCGTCTGGGCAAATGAAACAGGGCTTAACGCCAGTGTGATTAGTCCTATCGCGGCCGCGAAGAAGAACTTCCTCATTACAGGTCCTTTCTGTCTGTTAAGTGAACACCGCAAAACGTGGATTTATGACTGGCACTTATCCGCAGATTACACAGATTAAACTGAATCTGCGTAATCTGTGGACTGACGCCAACCCATCCGATAACGGGCTGTCAGCGCGAGGCCGAAGCTGATAATCAGTATAAAAACTGCCATAAAGGGCCAAACATAAGGCAGCGAGGTCGCCAAAACCCAAAAACCAGTCCCTAGTAATAACGCCACAGCTTCGGAATTTTTTCCTGCCGGGATGTATTTTCTTTGTAGCCAGCGGCCAGTGGCCGCGTAGAGGATGACCCGGCCGAATACGCTTGCCACCAACCAGAGCAGCAGAGCCAGCAGCCCGACCAGCACGCGGACCGGTTCCGGCATGATCCAGAGACACAGCATCACGCCCACGAATAGCACCACTATGCCGATCAAACCAATCGCAGCGACACGCACGCTGGTCAACTGTAATCGCGCGACGCCGCGACTGATAGTGCCCGGCATGACAGCGGTGAAGGCAAGCGAAATGATAAACCAGAAGAGCACGACGAGCAGTCGCGTTCCCAGGTAAGTCGGCGTCCAGTGCGGGCTAAATATGCCCGTTGGATTTCGCATCATGTCGCCGAGCTCCTGCTCGTAACCCGCGTACATGATCGTCTTCGCTTCAGGTTTACGCTTCACGGAAGCGTCTTCGGCGCGATAACTGCCACCGAGCACGATGACGTCGCCACCAATGCGCGAGCCTGGCTTCTGAATCACCGAACCGCCGATGGTGGCCACGTCGCCTTCGACAACGCCTTCGACAATTACGTCGCCCCCGAGCGCCATGGCTCCCTCTGTCACAGTGCCGGTGATGCGCACCGAGTGGCCCATTCCGAAGAGGGTGCCGTCGTAGGTACCGTCTACAACGACGACTTTTTCAGCGGCGGTTTGCGCACTGACGGCGCCGACGAGAAGCAATACCCACAACAACAGCGCGAACATGCGCGGCCAGTCGATTTTTCGGGGAGCTATTGGGAATGCTGTGAGTGTGACTTGTGAACGACTGATATCCATTGCCCGAGCGAACTCCCTCTATTCGGTTGCGCTCGTGCGATGGTATTTGGAGAGCAAGCGCGAGAGTAAAACTATGGCGACTGCAAGGAGGACCACCACTGGACCAAGCGAACCTGATTCAACGATGAGCTTCCTGCTCAAAACTCTAAAAATAACCGCGAGACCAGCGACCGTGTCGTAGACCGCAGTCACTGCGAAACTAACCAGACCGGCAACGGTCGTAACAAAACTCTCAGCGATCCGGAAAACTGTTTCGCGGGCCGTGGCACCGAGCAGTGCAAAACCAATCAGTGCGAGGATCATAGAAATACCGAGCGCCTTGCGGTGCTCGGCACGTGTGCGTACGCCTCGCATATCGCTCGTCGCGCGAGCCGCAATGATTCGGGAAAAGTCACGCGGCATCGGCACGTCAGTTTCTGTTAACGTCGCATCCAGCTCGCATATGAAAAGACGATGAAGTCTCAATTCGACGCGACAGGGCTCGCAGCTCTGCACATGTTCTTCAAAGCGCAGCTCCAGATCTTCGTCCAACTCACCATCGACGTAGGCGGCGATTAGACTCGTTTCGCAGAACTTTTCCTGAGCTGTCGTCATCGGTGCTTGTTAAATCCCCGTGATTCCTTTTTCTACAAACTGCTGTCGCATCATCTCGCGCGCGCGAAAGAGCCGGTTCTTGACTGTGCCGAGGGGCAGGCCGGTCACTTCGACGATCTCTTCGTAGCTGAGGTCTTGTGAGTGACGCAGGATAATCAACTCGCGATAGTTGGACGGCAGCGCCCTGACTACTGACTCGATCTCGCCGCGACGTTCCTTGCGTTCGCTCTCCTGCTCCGGACTGAGACGCCCGCTCTCAACCGGCAAGTCAAACTGATCACCTTCAGGGCCTACGACGAGCGACTGTTCGCGCGTAGCGCTGCGTCGCAGATGATCAACTGCCGAGTTGTGCGCAATCTTGTAGATCCAGGTTGAGAACTTGAATTCCGCGCGGTATCGCTGGAGCGAGCTGTAGACCTTGATGAAGATTTCCTGCGTGAGATCGAGCGCGGATTCGTAGTTGCCGACCATGCGGTAGACGTAAGCGGAGATCGGGCGCTGGTAACGGCGCACCAATTCTTCAAAACTTCCTTCGACGCCATTGACCGCAGTGGCCACGAGTTCGCGGTCAGTGACCGCAGTCAGATCTCGCGAAAAAGCACGGGAAACGGAGGAGGCAGCAAGACTCATAATACAGGGGTGTTACGTTCGCCAAAAAAGGATTGTTTCACGCAAAACCGCGAAGATCGGCAAAGAAATGCCTTTAACGTTGCTTCTTTGCGCCTTTGCGTGAAATATTTTTACCAGCTCAACGTAGCTAAACCGGCCGGGGCGGCAATGGAGTCGAAACTGAAGTCGCGGCTCGGCAGCTGCAAACCGAGCTCTTCGGCGCCCAGCGGGCGCAGGTCGTCGCCGGTCGTCTCGTTCACGATCTCGCCGGCTCGTTCTTTGGTGATGCCCTCGCCGATAACCATCAGCCGAGACAATCCTCGTTCACTTCCTGTTTCCGGCACGCTGCGGTCGCGATAGAACAACAACAACCGGTAAAACTCGTCCTCAAACTCTTCTTCAGTACACTTAACAGTACGCACGATGAGCGGATGCTTGTCGCGAAAGATCACGCCCGTGAAGCCGTGACTCGAGCCGCTCAGCAGCAGTGAATCTCCGACTGCCGCACCATTTCGGATCAGCCACTGCGCTTCACCCAGGTGACGCGGCAGGATCAATCCGGCCCGCCACCCTAACGAATCCAATAACGCTTCGTATTCTGCCAGGACTGCACGCTTAACCGCGATGACGAGATAACGATCGCGGCCCTGCGCATCTCTTTGCAGCTTGTCTTTAGAGACGGAAAGCTCTTCGAGTGGAGCGCCGAAACCGCGCTCGATTTTCCAGCGCAGCACATCCTGAAGCTCGCTTGCTGATTGCGTCTGGCCCTCAAGCGTCAAAACGAGCGTCCTTGCGGTCGCTTCAGGCAAGCTCAGCGACCAGCGTTTCTGCTTCAGCAGACCGGCACTGGTAGCCAGTTCCTTCAGCACGGCGGCCACTTGAGCGACGTCGTCCATATTGCGTTCGTCAAAACTCGGCCGAACTAACGACTCGGCTATGTTGAACGTGGCAGCACGGCGGAGTTTGCAAAGCGCGCCCTTGATGCGCTCGAGTTGCACTACTGAGGCAACACCCTTTTCCAGGCCGATAGCTGTTGCGGGATACCAGGGATCGATGAGTCGTGACAGGAGGTTAGGCATTAAACGTCAGATCTACCATTCGCTATACGGTGTGCCTTCAGTCGATATTTCGGCGGAGCTGCTGTGAACATCAGTCATTCCCTGTTCGCCCTGGAGTGAATTGGGATCTTCGCCGGTTGTGATGGCCCAGTCTTTCTGTCCGGTGAACGGATCGGTTGGGACTTCGCGCATGTAACCTTCGCTGGCGATCTCTTCTAGCGACTGCGGCAAGCGTCCCTTGTCGGCCGCAAACTGATCGATCAATGAACGCATCTTGCGCAGATCGTCTCTCAGCACCGTCTCGCGCGTGTGCATGATCGTCTTCTGATACTGCGGCAAGGTGATGGCAGCCAGAATGATGATGATCGAAATCACGATCATCAACTCCAACAACGTAAATCCTGCCTGCTTAACTTTACCAGTCACTGTACTTCTCCCCATTCAATGCTGTTTCTTTTGACTTCGAGCGCACGTCAAAAACGTTCTCACCGCCCCACGAGCCTGCATCGTGCGCATCGTAAGCCGAGCGCAACTCCCAGTCAGATTTACCCGTAATCGGATCGATCGGCAGTCCGCGCAGGTAGACCTTCTGCTTGGTTGATAGCTGGCTATTCACTTCGGTTGCATTCACGCCCGGCTGCCCGGGGCCGCCCGGGGAGCCTCGCGGTATCACGTTGACTCCGTTGATCAGAGTTTCCAGATCCGGCGGATATTTATCGGGATTATCAACTCCAAAGATCGTGCAATCACTGACCATCACTCTGCTGCGTGGATCGAGGACCCCGCCACCCTGCTGTTGCTGCGCCTGTTGTTGCGGCGTCAGCGCCACTCCGGTGCAGGGCATACCGATGGTGTCGCGATGAAACTCGTCTATCGCCATTCGAATCTGGCGCAGCGTCTCTCGCAGTTGCTGCTCCTTCTGTCGCTTCACCGCGACCTTGACGAGCGGCAACACGCCCATCGTCATGATAGTCAACACGGTGATCGTGATCATCAACTCTATTAATGAGAAGCCTTTTTGCTGTTGCATTTTGCTTCCTTGTTGGCGCTCGCAAAAAAGCACAAAAAGCACAAATGGTATTGCTCAAGCTTTGCGCTTTTTGTGCCTCTTGATGGCCGAAAACAACTACTGCTTCACTGTCGCCGTTCCGTGAACGACCTCCGATTGAACGTCGCGTCCATCGGTCCCCATCAACGTCTGCTTCACAAACGTCAGCGACGCGTTGCCTTCCGCTATTGCTTCAACGTCGATAAAGAGCAGTGGTCCAGATCCTTTGAACGACGCTTTACCATTAAGACTCGAGATCGACACGATGCAAGTGCCCGCTGTGCCATCTACCAATGGAGTAAACAGCGCCGTTGCGTCTCCTGTCGTAGGCAGAATAGAACCTGCTGTCACTCCATGGACCTTCACTACTTTGGGATCGAATCGCAGAGCAAGAAGGGCCAGGCTGAGCGGCACGTCCGAGTTCAGTTGGATTGCATAACGTCGCTTTTCCCCAACCTTCATCACGTCGGCTGCGGGCAGAAAACTGAGTTGCGCCACGCGGCTCGCGGGTGATTTGGTGTCGAGCGAAGCCTCGGTCTTGGGAGCAAGCGACGTTTCGGTGGCCTTGGGCATCGCCGTCAGTACAGCGTTCTGAGTTCCCGCAGATCCCGTGTTAACTGTCGCAACATTAGCCGCAGCTTGATCGCTGATCAGCGACTTCGGCGCGGGTACAAACGAGGGCAATTCCTCGGCCTGTACCGGCTTGTTCGCAGCCGTTGTATTGTTGTTCACCGGCACAGGCGGTGCGGTTGTATTCGCAGCCGTTCCGTTTGTAGCCGTTTTGCCTGGATCCGCCGATGTGAATGCAAGTGTTCCGGCCGCCGGAGGTAGATTCGCAGGCGTTGTGTTTTGCGAAACAGTTTCGCCGCCCGGTTTCACCAGTGGTGCATCCGGAAGTTGCAGAACCACATTTCTTGGCAACGAGCGCGCGGCAGCGATCTGATCTTCACGATCTGCTTCGCGAATCATTTCCGCGAGTGAGCCAGTGGTTGGCGACTGCAACGTTCCGCTCGGTCGCATCTCCTCGTCACGCGGAGTTACTGCCGGTGCGCGAAGCACGCGCGGCGTAACAGCGATAACGATGTCGACCTGCCGAACATCGCGTGTCGGAGAGGTGAAGAACCGGCCGACAAACGGGAGCCCGCCCAGGAAAGCGATTCCTCTGCGACCCCTTGACTCGATGTCAGTTGATACGCTGGCCAGCATCATGGTGCGATTGTTTTGAACTCGCGCAGTGCCGGTCATCGTGCGTTCGGTAAACGTCGGAGTCAATTCGTTGCCACCCAAAACGTCCTTCTGTTCGATGTTCATCTTCACCTGGACATCGAGGTTCGGAAACACTTGCGGAGTGAATTTCAAAGTCAAACCGGTCGGCTCGTAGTTGATGACCGGGAAACCACCAGTCGGGAAATTACCGACACCGGGCACCGGCGTGCCTGTCTGGACGCCGAAGGGATAAGCCTGCGCCGTTTGTACCGGAACACGTTGTCCGATTCGCGCGGTCGATTCCTCACCATTGAACGCGTGCACTTGCGTCGAAGCAACCAGTTTAGTGTTTTGTTTACTGCTGAAAGCCCTGAATGCGGATGCCGGAATCACCAGCGCGGCTGCGAGCGCGGTCGGAACACCATTCACGATGTTACCAACGTTTACGCCACCTTGGCCTGTTGTTGCGGCTGAACTCAGAACACTGAAACCGTTTGAACCTCCCAGATTGAAGATATCTGTA
>DATENQ010000490.1:0-7158 GCA_035275005.1 Pyrinomonadaceae bacterium
TGATTCCGTTGGGCTTAGTCCCTTCACAATCTGGAGAAACACCGGCAGGTACGTCACTGATCCGATCAACGCAAAGCCGACAATCAGCCCGACCACTGACGTGACCCAAACGTCACGCGTGCGGAAAAGTTGTAACGGCAGAATCGGCTCGCTAGCTTGTCGCTCAACGAGTACGAAACTAATTAGACCAGCGACTGCAAGCACAATGAGTCCGACCATCACCGGTGATGACCATCCGTAAACCGTGCCGCCAAGATCTGTAAACAGTACGATCGACGCGAGTGTCAGCGCGAGCACTGCGGCGCCGGCGTAGTCGATTGCGTGACGCGCGTACGAAATCTGCGCGGGCAGCGTCGCTGCCAAAACCACGAGCGCGATAATTCCGACGGGCAAGTTGATATAGAAGATCCAGCGCCAGGTCCAATGCGTGGTGAAATAACCGCCGACCAGTGGACCAGCAACCGAAGCGAATCCGAAAGCCGCGCCGAAGATCCCCTGGTAACGTCCGCGTTGGCGTGGCGGTACCACGTCTGCGACGACAGCCTGCGTCGTAACCATGAGTCCGCCGCCGCCGAGTCCTTGAACGGCGCGAAATATGATCAAGTGACTCATTGACTGGCTCAAACCGCAGAGCGCCGAGCCGATCAAAAAGATCACGATGGCAACCTGAAGTACGCGCTTGCGTCCGTAGAGATCGCCGAGCTTGCCGTAGATCGGCGTTACGATGGTTTGCGCGAGCAGGTAGGCCGTGACTACCCACGAGATGTGAGCCAACCCGCCAAATTCGCCGACGATCGTCGGCAACGCGGTGGCTACGATTGTCGAGTCGAGGGCAGCCAGAAGCATCACGAGCAAAAGCCCGCCGAAGACGACGAGTACGTTGTCTTTCGAGGCTCGCGATGTCAGATCAGCAGGAGCAGCAACTTGCATAACGATCGAGATACGCGTGTTCCCTTTGCACCGCTTATGCCTCGTGGCACTACGGTCAAAACCTCTATGCCCTCGATCATCCTGTCCCGAATCACAACAACCTCAGCAACTTAGACGAAACCAATCGGTACAGGCGTGTCTTAAGGTAGGTGAGCCGAGCTGTGAACACTGAAAACACGATCAACTTTCAATTGTTGCCGATCAACTAAACAAATTGTTTTGTCGTAAAGAAGTTTGTTGGCCTGATCGGTGACTCGAACCATAAGTGAACGCTACCACGACGATCACTATAACAACCAGCAGGAAAATTCCGGTCTTGCCAGGGCCCCGTATTCTCAACTCACCTCCGTGGTTCGCATACTGAGATACGTTTGGCGCAAGCTCATCACCGTTAGGTACCCTACAATTGCGAGTGAGATACCGAGTAGCGCAGTGTTGCGCAGAGGGTGCTGAATCAGAATCGCGAGATTAACAACTGCGAGTACCAACACTAAAGACAACGTTAACTTCTTGAGTCGGACTGTTCGAGTCGGGTAAATGAAATCGATCGGGATGAAGTGAAGAGCACAAAACACTGCAATTATGACGACGTTCCAAGTCGGATCCAGCTCCAGGACGAAAATATAAAACACAACGAAGTTCCACATCGCAGGGAACCCTTTGAAACGGAAATCATCAGTAATTGCTTTCAGGTTTGTGTAGTGGTAACACGACACCAGCAGCATCGCCGCACAGCAAATGAGACGAATCGACGAAGGCACCAGGCCGGCGGCGTACACTAATAGAGTCGGCACGATTACGTCGTTGGTAAAGTCGATTACATAATCAAGCATTCTCCCGTCGACATCGGGCAACACCTCTTTCACGCGAATCGTCCTGGCCAAAGCCCCATCAACGGTGTCGATCAGCACGGCGATGAAGAGCAACAACAGCGCGCCGCGCCAGTTGCGATTGACGACTGCCACCAGAGCCAGTAATCCCATAACCACTCCGCTGGCAGTGAAAATATGTACTCCCCAGGCGAGCAGTTTTCGACCCGCGCTGAACGTCGGGTCAGACTTAGTCGGGTCAGTTTTCATTTCCGATCAGCACAAACCCGGCCCAGTAAAAGGGATGACTATATCGGCCGCGGCGCAGCTTCAATGCTGCTAGTCGCAGGGCTTCGGCTTTGGTCATGACCGCGCCGCGACCGTTGCCACGCACGAGGTTGCGGTGGAAGTCGATCATCAACTCGGAGGTGCGATCGGAATCGACTTTCCACTGACTTACAACTACTGTCGGCGAGCCCGCAACAAACAAAGCCCACGACATACCGATCACGCCCTCGCCCGCGCCAACGCGCCCGCGCGCGGTTTGACATGCAGACAGCACAACCATCTCGGCGCTTAGATTCATTTTCATCAGTTCCCAGGCTTCCAACATTCCATCTTCGCGTTGCTCATCTCGCGAGAGCATGATGCGCGAGTACATTGGGTTCCGATCGTCGAGCACTGCGTGAGTCGCAAAATGTAACAAACGATATTTTTCAGCTTCGTCTTTCGCTTCCTCCTCGGTGGCCAATTTACCGACAAGGATCTTACTGCGATGGCGGCCGTAGAGTTGTCCTAACGTGTTCACTTCCGTTTCAGAGCTCTGTATTGGTCCAAAGTCCTCCGCACGCAACAAGCTCAGCTTCGCGACTTCGTTTACGTTCAGCTCCGGATTGCCCAAAGCAAGCAGGTCCGGCACAAACTTCGTCGACGGACGTTGCGCCTCCGGCGTTTTTGCATGCGCCTTTGTTTTCATCTCGCGTAAGACGCTTAGCGACGGCGCATACGAAACCACAAAATCGTCCAATACATAATCATCGTCTCGACGCAGAGCCTGAAACGGAAGGTCCCACAACTGTCCATCGGGAACAATGATCAGTTTGTTAATGCCGCGCAGTTGTTTTTCAGCCGGCTTAACGAGTTGATCGTAGAGGCGACGTGCTGACGTTTCGAACGTCAAATCGCGTGTTGCAACCTGCTCACGAAAACTCTCGGTCGCTTTTCCCAGTTCATCGCTGCGTAGGCCCAACGGATAGACCGTGACCGCAGTTTTCCCGGCGGTACGAGCAACAACAAACAAGTAGGTGTTCTTTTCAGTGACAACGTACTCGAGAACGGCGGTTCGATTGTCCGTCAGGATCGCGCCGGCCTCGGCGATTGTTAAAACACGCGACTGGCCTCGCTGCACTTTCAGCTCCGGATGCGCGGTATAGAGATTTGCCTGGAAGGCCTCGTATTCCAGTCGTGCCTTTTCCAATTTCTCCTTGAGTACCGTTGAGCGCGTATCGTCGGATTTCTGATCAATCTGAAAGAGTTGGGAGTTGAGCGTTACTATCTGCGCATGGAGCGCACGTTCGCGCTCGTCTTCTTCCTTCGTCATGGCCTTGGTTACGTTAACGCGGCCGGATGAAAGCACGTCCAGTAGAGTGCGTGCTTTGGCCCGTTCGGCGTAACTGAGCGCGTCGGCGAAATTGTTACTCGCAATCAGCAACTCGATCATCGAGTAGTACGGCGCGAGTTTGTCTTCAAGGAACCGGTGCGACTCCTGTTCGCCGCCGGCGAGAGTGGCTCGCATTTTCTCAATGTCTTCGATGGCTGCGTCGAAACTTCGCCGCGCAAGGTCCAACCTGCCAAGAGCGCGTTGCGCCTGACCTATCAGGTTGTTCGACATCCACAGTGCGTCAGCCCTCTGCATTTTCGTTGCGAGGGCGAGCGCAAGCTCCGCGGATGCAAGAGCAGACTCATTCTTACCTTGCGCTAAATAGATTGTGCTGAGTCCGACGTGAGCAGCAGCAATCAACGACGGTTCTTTCAACTCCTCTGCCAGAGGCAGGCTCCGTTGAAAGTATTCAAGAGCGCGATCGTTTCTGCGTTCAAGCTGATGTACGTTCCCGATGTTTTGAAGCGCGATGACAGTCATCGCTCTTTGGCCCAACGACTCATTCATCGAAAGGCTCTTTTCAAAGTGGGCCAACGCCAGCGCGTAATCTCCCCGGGCCATGTGAATACTACCGATCTGCTGCTCGTAAAGAGGGATATCAGCCTTGTGACCTACCTCCTGGACCATTGCCAGCGCCTTTTGAGAATACTCGAGAGCTTGCGAGTAATTTCCCTGCGATTGGTGGATCTCGCCGATGTTGTTCAACACGGACGCCGTCCTTCGCTTGTCGTCAAAGGGTTCAATAAGTTGCAGGCTTCGCTGGTAATATTGCAGAGCAAGCGCATTGTTTCCGAGGATTCGATACGTGCTCCCGATATTCATCAGAGGAGTAGGGATCATTGATTCGTATTTTATCTCTTCAGAAATCGCCAAACTCTTCTGGTAGTATTCAAGTGCCTGCAGGTAATCTCCCTGTGCGGCATAAACGGCGCCGATGCTGTTTAGTCCTAACGCGATCCTCTTCTTATCGACGAGTGCTTCGGATATCGCGAGAGCTTTTTTGAAATTTTCGTGAGCGTGTGAGTATTCCGCTCGAGCGTATTCTATTTGCCCAATGTCGAGCAGCAGTGCCGCAAAACGTTCTTTCTCGCCCATCGCTTCATAAAGCTTCGCCGCGTTTTGATAATCTTCAAGTGCCGCCGGCAAATCGCCCTGCGAATACTGGATGACGCCGATGATGTGCCAGGCCACCGCGTTTGACTCTGTCTCTCCAAGCTTCTCGGCCAGCTCAAGAAACAGCCGCCAAACGTGAAGCCCTTGCTGGAGATTTCCCGTTCTGCTGAATCGTTCTCTTCTCAGAGCCTTCATCAGCACGCGCGTGTGCAGATCTTTGTTCGCGTCGAATAACGCACGTCGTTCCGCTTCTGTGTTTATGGCTATCAGAGCGTCAGCCAACTCTTCCTCAGTGGCAATGTATTGCCGCACTTTCCACCGCTGCTGTTGCTTCGTCAAATACAGAGTTCGGTTCCGATTCTCTTTTATAAAAAGCTCCGCGGGCTTTCCGGTCTTCGCATCGACGGCGCTTAGCTCAACCTTCAAGAGCACCTTTGCTTCGTCTGGTCCGATCGTCACGTTGCTGATATCGAGGCTCTTGACGTTGATATCCCGGAGGTCTTGAAATGTTGTAAGAAAGGTTTCCCTACTCGCTTTCAGATCAGACTTATCGCTCCACAAAGACATTAATCCCTCAATGTCTTCTTTCGTGTAAGCCGCGAAGAATTGCTGCACTAGTTGACGAATCTGGGCTTGTTCGTCGTCCTGGGCCAGAGTCTGGATAGGTGTCGCTACCGTTAGAACAGCAAACAAAGAAACTGCGACGATGCAGTTCGTAAGGCGTAGCATTGACTAATCCTTTCGAATGGTGACGAAGATTGCTTCGTTAATGGGAGTAAAACCTCAAGGTTGATGTCTAAGTCGACAATACTATCTTAACGCGGTTCATGGCCAATCAGTTCCGGCAAGATCCGGCTGGAGAGGCTTTGCTTTCGAAGTAAGATTCGCACTTGGATCGGGTCAGTACAGGGAACGGTAGCGACCTGGTCAACCATGGGAGTAAAGAATCATAGGCTATCGCACGCTGATCACTGACCAGGTCGCTATCGCTCCCCGTACTGACCCGATCCAAGCCAACGGTGTGAATGCGGACCACTCAGTTCCTCACATGATGAAATTCATTTCTTAGCCACATAAGAGAGTGTGGAATTTTGACCCGTTCGGACCTGCGTGACCGCGCCGGTAGAACAATGGTCTTGCTCTTGTGGCGCGCCGGCGCCGTCTTCAGATCGGGAAAAACTATTGGCTCTAAGTTTTCGCCAGTGCCGATCGATTAATTCGATTATGTTCTCACGAGATAAGGGAAGGAACGAACTCGAAGCGTCAACCTTGCATTTCTGAACACTGTCATTTAATGATCTTTTGAATCCTTAGCAATGAGACCTCCAAAATAAATATCCTGATTAAGAGGTGAGAGATGAAGTGGTCAAGCCGTTTTGTAAGACTTATTCAGTTCGCCATTATTCTGGCGTTATTCGCGTCCGCGACATCCAGCCAGGACTTAAAGGAACTTGACTCGACTGCAACGGCGCGTATCGAACTGGCACGCGCTTCGATCGTAACCGTAAAGGTGCTGGACCAGCAAAACGAAACAATCCTGCAGGCGGCGGGTTTTCTTATCCGAAAAGATCTTATCGCGACTGACCTTGAAATCGACAGGAATTCTCGCCTTCAAGTTACCGCTGTGACCAAAGCCGGCACCATAAAAGTGTTACGTTCGGGTAATTACTTTCTTCCGTATGTGTTGGTTGAGACGCAAGCGGAAATTTCGCCGTTAAGCATAGGCGACAGTGAACGCGTCGCAGTGAACGATCCCGTATACATGCTGAGTGATTCGGGAAAGATAGTCAGTGGCCGGATCACCGGCACCACGACGATAAAGACTACTCGAGCGTTCTTAATGAGTCTTCCTATTAATGCGAATAACAAGGGCGCGCCTGTGTTCGACCGTTATGGCGAAGTGATCGGCATCGCCACCAAAAGTCCGGACGCACAGAGTGCCGGTTTAGCCTGGCCAAGTGATCTTCTGGCTACGCTCAAGCATTTGGGTGAGCCCGGTGTCGGAACAGGTAGGGGAGAGGGACCACAGTTTGGTAATCGTCCGGCTCCAGGCAATGCCGATAACTCATCATCCGTCCCTGGCGTCGATACAAAGCCGGTGCCCTTGTCCAGGCCAACGCCTCGTTACACAGAAGCGGCTCGCGCTAACGGTGTTCAAGGTTCGGTACTACTGCGTGTGCTGGTGGGTGAGGACGGCAATGTGAAGGGCGTCCGGGTGGTGCGAGGCCTTCCCGATGGCCTCACGGAAGAAGCGATGACTGAGGCGCGTCAAATTAAGTTCAAGCCAGCGATGAAAGATGGCAAGCCGGTGCCCTTTTGGGTGGGATTGGAAATCAGCTTCAATATTCGCTGATGTCTCGTTTGTCCCTGGCTGCCCTTTTGGCCGGCGGTTTTCAAGACCGCAAAGTGGGCTTGAACCTGATCCGACCTCCACGGATTTACCAATATAAACCGAGTGCGCAGCCATCAAAGTGATCGAGGTAACGGTAGGTTCATCTCCATCAGCGCGCCATCTTAGCGCCAACTCTGCGGGTATGAAATCCTCCATGAACCGTTTATTGTTCGGGTGCACACGCGCAAGCGCGTGTGTCTATTTAATCGGAGCCACGCTAGCCCGAAACTCTTCACACAGAGCTTCTATTAACC
>DATENQ010000491.1:0-17000 GCA_035275005.1 Pyrinomonadaceae bacterium
AAGAAATATCTCAGGCATGCAGGCAAGAAGGGAGCAATTTTCATGAATGCGATTACACAGATCGTCACACAACAACTCGGTGGAAGCGCGGCGCGCACGATCGCTCAGCGATTTGGAATAAGTGAATCGACAGCTAACACAGCCATTCAGATGGCTGTGCCGTTAATTCTGACTGCGCTGGCACGCAACGCGTCACAACCGCAGGAGGCTCAGAATCTGCATCAGGCTGTCGCTACCGACCATGACGGCAGCATCCTGGATAATGTCATGGGTTACCTTCAGAATCCGCAAAGCGCAAACGGCGCCGGTATTCTTGGACACGTTTTTGGAGGCCAACAGCCGGCCATTGAAAACAATCTGGCCCAGGCGACAGGAATGGACCAAAGCTCTGCCGGTGGTTTGCTTGAGACTTTGGCTCCGCTGGTGATGGGCTCGCTTGGAAGAGCACAACAGCAAAATGGACTTGATGCTTCGGGTTTGTCTGACTTACTCAATAGTCAGCAACAGGAAGCGCAAGCAAACGCGCCGGGTGCGATGAGTATGCTTAGCTCGTTGTTGGATCAGAATAAGGACGGTAGCTCGATGGATGATCTTCAGCGCATGGCTGCCAGTTTCTTCAAGTGACAACGTTAACTGTGGTAAGCACGTCCCGCCAGACTCGCAACGACCGTCACCAGTTCCGCCGAGTCAACGGGTTTGGGAAGATGAAACTGGAAACCGGAACGAAGGACGCGCATACGATCTTCGGCCCGTGCGTATGCAGTGAGTGCGGCCGCCGGAATTTGTCCGCCACGCTCGTCAGGCAGCGCGCGAATCTTTGAGATCAATGAGTAGCCATCCTCATCAGGCATTCCCAGGTCGCTAATGAGAATGTCAGGCTTATGCTCTTCAAGTGCTACTAAAGCGTCGGCGGCAGAATTACTGGTTATTACTTCAGAACCACATTCCTTGAGCACTTCGCGAATCAATTCGCGCGTGTCTGCCTCATCGTCAACTACCAACACCTTCAGGCCCTGAAGTGAAGGCAAGCCATCGAAAGAAATAACCTCCTCACCCTGCGCCGGATGAACAGACTCAGCCTCGTTTTCATTACTAACTACGCCCACGAACGGCAACGTGATGGTAAAGGTGGTCCCCTTCCCTTCTCCTTCACTGTGCACGCTCACACTTCCGCCATGAAGATCAACCAGTTGGCGCACAATGGAAAGGCCAAGACCGAGGCCTCCATGCGTTCGCGTGATGCTCGCGTCTCCCTGACGGAAGCGATCGAACACATATGGCAGAAACTCTTTGTTGATCCCTAAGCCTGAATCACTCACTACGATCTCCACGTGTGAGTTGACGCGCTGGACCTTGACTTGTATGCGACCACCTTTCGGAGTGAACTTGACGGCGTTGGTTAAGAGGTTCCAGACAATCTGTTGCAGTCGATCGGCGTCTCCGGAGATTGGACCAGTCGCCGTATCCAACATAGTCTGGAGTCGAATGCCTTTAGCTTCAGCCGCGGGACGAATTGAATCGATCGCCGCGTTGATGATGTAAATCAAATCAACCGTGCGGACGTCGAGTCGCAGCTTGCCGGAAATAATGCGCGACACGTCGAGAAGATCGGCAACTAATTGCGCCTGTGATTTTGCGTTGCGATAGATAGTTTCGACTGCGCGTTCTGCATTTACATCTGTAAGTTTGCCGAGGCGCAACATGTGGGCCCAGCCCATGATCGCATTCAGCGGATTGCGCAGCTCATGCGAGATCGTAGCGAGAAACTCGTCCTTCAAGCGGTTCGCTCGCTCTGCTTCACTCCGCGCTAACTTTTCACTGGACAAGAGACGCGAGCGTGCTTCGATTTGCGCTTGCAGCTCGGCTTCACGCGCTACGCGTTCGGTGACGTCTTCGATGATGGTTAGCGTTCCGATTACATGGCCTTCGTGGCTGAGGGGCGAGATTCGGACTGCCTGTTGCATTTGCTCGTAGCCGTGTTCGGCGGAAACAGCCGGCATCGAGATCAAATAGCCGTGCAGCGCTTGTGATAAGACTCGCACCTGACCTTCAAGCGCCCATTTGTAATGTCGATCGAGTCGGCGTTCGATCGGTTCCGGAAACAGATCGAGCAGATTGTTGCCGATAACGTCGTGAGCACGTTTACCGGTGTGCTCCTCCATCCAGTGGTTCCATTCGACGACATTCAGTTCGTAATCAGTCGTAACAATCCCCTGCGCCGCCAGATCGTGCATCCAGTGCAGGACCGCCGCGTTGAGCAAAGTTTCCTTGGAGCTTGTTTCTGTCATCTAACCAAACCGCGGATTGAACAGATAAAATCCGGATTTTATCCGTAAATTCGCGGCTAAATTATCGGCCCTGCTGTGCCTCCCAGGCGTCGACTTCCTGAATTAAACGATCGAGCGAACCGACGCTCAACACGATTACCAGAAACCCCTTTACTGAACTGTCGCGGATTTGAAATGCCGTGTACACCACTAGCGCGTAGTGCATCTCGGTTTTTCCTGTAGTCGTATTCGCGATCAATTCATCGAGTGTTTCGAGATGAAGCCGCGGCACAGAGAACGTCACATGAACGTTCAGCAAATTTCCAAACATTCCCAGACACGCATTCAAGAGAATGTTACCGACTTCGGTTAATACTTCTCGCGCTGATTCGTCGAGATAAGCGGATGGCTGGTGTCCGTCCGTCAGTAAGTCGGTAAGCTGCAGGGCTCCCTCGTAATTCAATATCAATAGCGCATCGCCGGCGACTGGCCCGGCAAAAACCTGGTGAATTGAAGCCACGTCGCCGGGAACAAATTTAGCCAGGGCTCCACGTAATTCTTCACTTCTATAAACCGCCACTTCCGGCGGATTGAGCACAACGCGATGCCCGGTCAGTTCCGATAGAGCTGCGCCCGTTCGCGCGAAGGCAATATTGATGAGTTCGGAAAGTGCGTCGCTCTGCCGCTCAGTTAGTTTCACCGATAGCTCCTTTTGCGAGTGCTGCCTCAACACCGGCAACCACTTGTTCGGAAACAAACGGTTTATTAATAAAGCCGCGCGCGCCCGCCTCATCAACCAGCTTGCGCGTCGAACTCTGTATATCGGCACTCGCAACTACCACTCGTGCCTCCTGGTCCATCTCACGCAATTTCACGAGCACATCAAGTCCGTACATACCTTTCATCACCAGATCGAGCAACACCAGATCCGGCTTTTCGAGGAAGTAGACTTCAAGCGCAGCCATTCCATCGTCTGCTTCCACCACCTCGTAACCGGCAGATTCGAGAATTCGTCGCAAGGTCCTGCGTGAAAGTGCTGAATCATCGACGATCAGAATCTTTCCGCTCATACGACCTCCCTAATCGCGTGGGCCATGTTTTCGAGGGCGATACTCTTATCGCTGAGTCCGGCTTCAACCACACTGCACGGCATACCATACACCACGCAACTGCTCTCGGCTTCCGTGAAGACAAGTCCGCCCTGGGATTTGATCCACGCCGCCCCCTGCTTCCCATCCGATCCCATGCCGGTCATCACTACACCCAATAATCGACTGCCATAAACTTCTGCTGCGGACGTAAACAGCACATCAACTGCCGGCTTATGCAGCATATCAAAAGGCTTGGCATCAAGGTGTGTAACAACCTTGCCGCTTGCATCGCGTTTCAATGTCAGATGACGACCCGCAGGCGCAAGAAACACCAGACCGGGCTTGATTTCGTCTCCCTCAGCTGCCTCTCGTACTTCGAGACGAGATAGTTCATTCAACTTCGAGGCGTACATCTCGGTATAACCGACCGGCATGTGCATCACCATTACCACCGGAACCGGAAAGTCTTCCGGCAATTGTGGTATCAGCCGTTTAAGCGCTTGTGGTCCACCAGTCGAAATACCAAGCACCACTATGTCTACCGAGTGATTTCCGGGAACCTTCCGTTCCGGCTCGCTCGCCACCGTGCTCGGCGGAGGAAGTGCAGTGGGGATTCTGTTCAGCGCGATCTTGCCGGCTGCTTTGACCTTTTCGATCAACTCCGAGCTGACTTCGAAAATCTTTTCACTCGCGAGCGCGGTCGGCTTCTGTACAAAATCAATCGCGCCCGCATCGAGCGCGGTCAAAGCAGCCTCAGCAGTCTCCTTGGCAACACTCATAATTATGATCGGGACCGCGCGCCGTTGCATTTGTTCGCGTACAAATCCGACGCCGTCGAGCTCAGGCATAATGAGATCACACGTGACCACATCCGGATCGAGTTGTTCCACCAGATCCAGTGCTTCTCGACCGTCGCGCGCAGTGCCGACAACCTCGACGAAAGGACTGCGAGACAGAATCTCTCTCACTACCTTCCGCACATAAGCAGAATCGTCGACCACTACTACTCGTAAAACTCGATCCATCAGACTGCTCTCTCCCGCTTCATGTAAACAAAAGCGTCGTCAATTTCGGTCAATGTAAAATCCGTCGTCAATCTTATTAATGATTCGGCGGCGCCAACAAACAGATGACCAGGCGGCCGGATAAACCTCGAAAAGGAACGGACTACACGTCCAATGGCGCTCTCGGAAAAGTAAATGAAAACGTTACGACAAAAAATAAAGTCGGCGGCTGCCAGCGGCGCGATCTGGCGCTCGTCGATTAAGTTTGCGATCTCCCACTTGACGCGTGAATGTATGTCGCTTCTTATGCGCGAGCCTGTAGCGTGCGGCTCGAAATAACGCTCGCGCAGCTCGAGCGGTAAGTTTCGAAAAGCTCGCTCTTTGTAAACACCCTTGACGGCACGATCGATCGCGTTGGAACTCGCGTCGCTGGCTACGATCTCGATCGATGCACGTTCAAACCATCCAGCTTCGTTCAAGGCCATGGCAATCGTCAACGGCTCCTCGCCGGTGGCGCACGCTGCGCACCAGATCCGTAAAGGCAAACCGGCATTGCGAGCATGCCATTGTGGTACCAGTGTTTGGACCAGGGCCCGCACCTGATCGATCTCTCGCCAGAAGTACGTCTCCTGCACCGAGAGCGCATTCATAACGTTTTGCCATTCGACTAGTGACGAGGCGTCGTATTTCAACAGATAGTAATAGTCGAGATACGAACTGAAACCTCGCTCGATAACGAGTGGCGAGAGTTTGTCGATCAGCAGATCGCTCTTACCGTTGTCAAAAAACATTCCAGTCCGTTCATTGATCAAATTTCTAATCAGCGTACTGGTGCCCTCAGGTAATGCGAGAGTCTGTGAACGGGACAGCATACTTCGAACGTTATCCACAGATTAATCCGCGTAATCTGTGGATGGCCTTTGAACCTTTCCGAATGCAATCTGCGCGGCGTGCGCAACGTCGGGATCGTCGTCTCTAATCAGCCCCTCAACAATCCCGGCGATACGCTGACCGCCGATTTGCCCCAGCGAATCAAGGGCCGCAATCCGAACGTGGTTGAATTTCTCTTTCTCAATCACTTTCTCGAGAGCTGCGACGCTCTCCTCCGACCGGCGACGACCGAGGGCTCGCGCGCTGAAATACCGTACCCATCCGTCCTCATCAGAAAGTCCTTCAATTAACGGATGGACGACCTCCGGCGCATCCATAGTGCCCAGCGCACGCGCCGCGGCGGCACGAACGCTCGGCGTTTCTCGTTTGATTGCCTCAACGAGAATCTCGAAAGCTCGTTCGTCTTCGACATACGGCAGGTGCTCGATCGCAGCGCACCGCACGCGCTCGTTCGTATCACGGCTCAACTCCAGCAAAGCACCAGCGGAGTCCGGATATCCGAAGTATCCGGCAATCTTCACTGCCGATTCGCGAACGTTCGGATCTGGGTCATGTAGAAGCGGAATGATACGTTCGGACATTGACGGCTCGATGACCGAATTGAGCGCGCTTACCGCCGCCTGCCTGATCGATGCATCGTCATTACCGATCAAATTCAGTAGTCCATCGACTGCCGCGGGGTCTCCGATCTGGGCAAGTGCATTAGCTGCATCAATCGCCAGAGCTTCGTCACTGAGTGTTTTCACCAGTGCGGATGTGGCACTCGAGTCGCCGATGCGTCCGAGCGCTACTACCGCAGAACGTCTCACTTCCAGGTCTTCCGCTGATAGCTGTGACGTCAACAGATCTAAAGTCGCGGGATCGTTCCGTACGAGCGCTTCGATAATCTCATCACGCAGATCGATGCGTCCCATCAAGCGCGTGAGTGCGCGATCCACGCCGGATCGTTTGAGCCAGCCAAGGACCAATGCAATCGAGCGCAGGTTTTCTTTACCGGGCGTCTCCAGCGCGTCGAGCAGATTCTGAATTCCGGTGGGCGAGATTTCGCGGCTCGTTAGATCCGCGATATAAGCGCCCTCGCCATACTGTTGCTCATACCGATCGCTGAGAGCAGCTAGCGCTTCCGCGATCGAATCCGTTGGAGCAGTCGGAGTATTCAACAACGACGTTAGGGGAGTTACCGCACTGTCGTCACCGACCTGGCCCAGCAGGTTGATCGCCGGCTCACGCAGGAGGTCGTCTTCCAAAAGCGGTGCCATCCGTGGCGCAATGCGCGCATCGCCGATCTTTGCGAGCGCGTCCAATGCCGCAAAGGCGAGGAAGAAGTCTTTTGATTCGACTATCTCAACCAATGCATCGACGGCGTCGGTTGCCTTCAGCTTGCCCAGTGCCTCGATCACGTGATACCGCACGTTTGTATCTTCATCGTGCAGTGCTTTTATCAATGCTCCGGCGGCGCGAATGTCGTGTTGGTCGCCTAAGGCCAATGCTGCTTGCATCCGCAGAGCCGGGCCGGGTCCGTGCAGCAATTCCACTAATGTTTCGCGAGTGTCGACGTCAGTCGCAGCCAACACTTGCAGCGCGCTGTTCAAGAGCGATGGATTGTGATGATTCTCGACGACAGAGCTTAAGAGTGTGGCGATCGCCTCTGGTGCCGCGCGCTGCGATACCTCTCTGACTGCTTCGCGCCGAACTCTCCAATCTTCATCACTCAGCGCGTCGAGCATGGGCGTCGACAGTTCGCGTTCACGTTCGAGTCGATCGGTAACGTCCTCGACAGTGACGATGAGCCCGGCAATCGATTGGTCGTCACGCAGCGGCGCGATTGTGACGCGTTGCTGCATCTTGTCGAAGTGTTTGGCAGGTGTGACTGGCGCGCACGGAATCAAATAGTGATGAAACGCAGACGCCAGCACTGCGACTACACCCTCGTTAAGCGACCGTTGGAAACGTTTCAGCAACCCACGCTCTTCAAGATCAGGCAGCAGCGTAGTCAACGCCTGCCCCGAAGCGGACTCTTCGCTAATTCCGGTGAGCCGCGCCAGCGTGGTATCCCAAACTTGAATAATGAGGTCAGCATCCGTAGTAAAAACGCCGACTGATTTAGTGATCTGCGTCATCCGTGTTCATCTGCGGCTGGTTTTTTCGTACGCCTGCGTTTAGTCGTACCGGTCTGGTTGCCGTTGGTGGCAAAGTTGCCAGTCACCATGCTGTCCATAATTTCACCCAGCTCACGCGCCTGAGTTGCAAGTCCCGAAGTGCTGGTCAACGTCGCTTTCACACCATCCGCATTGCGACTCGTTATCTGGCGCAGCTCGCTGACGTCTTCACGAATTCTGTCGGCCGCATCGAGATGGTTGCGATTGCTGTTGGTAATCCGCAGCGCTTCTTTCGAAACATTTGCGACGCCGATACTCATTTCGTGCGCGGTTCGTGCCTGTTCGCGCATCGCCTTCGTTACCTGGTCTGATTGCATACGCATACTCTGCGTCGCCGTAGTGATCTCCGCGGCCGCCTTTACCTGCTCAGTCATCGCCTTGCTGATCTCACTGACCTGCCGCGCGAGTTGGACCGCTTCTTTCGAAACCTGATCGCTGGCAACTGCCTGCTCATTCATCGCGCGCGAAGTAGAAAGCGCTCCTCGTCGCATCGACTCAACGGCCTGTGTGATCTGCCTGGCTGCCGCCGCCTGTTCGTTAGAAGCTTTGCGCACTTGTTTCGCGGCGCCACTCGTGCTCTGAGCAGCCTTGATGATCTCCCTTGCAGCACGACCTTGCTCATTCACCGCCTTGCTGACTTCCTTCGCCGTCTTGCGCATCTGCGTCGCCGACTTGACGATCTGTTGCGTCGCTTGCGCCTGCTCAATCACCGCACTGGAAACTTGTTTCGTTTGCGTGGCAGTAGTCTCGATTGCCGTCACCACTTGTTGACCAGCAGTCAGTTGTTCCTCGGTAGCATCAGCAATTTGTCCAACCAACTCGGCTGTTTGAGTGATTCCCGTCAGTATCTTTTTGAGACCTGCCGCGCCCTCTTCCGCGAGTTGACCGCCTTCGTCAGCGATGCGCATTCCGTCACTTGCGGCAGTCACCGCTTCTCTGACGACTTCCTGAAGCGACCGAATGATCGCCGCAATATCCGAGGTTGCCTGCGCCGAGCGATCGGCAAGATTTCTGATCTCTTCCGCCACGACTGCAAACCCTCGCCCCGCGTCGCCCGCGCGAGCAGCCTCGATCGAAGCGTTCAACGAAAGCATGTTGGTGCGTTCAGCAATGACATTGATCGTGTTGACGATGCCGCCGATCTCGTCAGAACGTTTTCCCATCTCGCGGATCACGCCGGCTGATTGCTCCATCGCCGTACGCACGCGTTGTAATCCCTGCATCGATTTCTGTGCGGCTGATCCGCCTTCCTCAGCTTGTCTGGTTAGCTGTGTGGTGGCTTCCTCGGCACGCTTGGTCAACGCGACGACCGCATGTAACGAACGGTCCATCTGATTAGCGCTGCCGGCGGCGCCGGTGGCGGCATCAGTAATACGCTCGGCATTCTGCGCGACTCCCTGCACCGAACGCGCCATCTGTTCGATCGAGTTCGACACCTCTTCAACTGAAGATGCGAGACTCTCCGTCATCGCCGCGACCTCTTCGATGGAGGCAGCCATTTCGTTGATCGATGATGACGTTTGTTCCGCTGACACCGTGAGGTCATCCGCATTTCCGGAAAGACTCACGATTGAGGCAGCGACCTCTTCCACGCTGGCGGCAGTTTCATTTACCGATGCGGTGAGTGCCTCTGTGTCGGCGCTAACGGATTTGATGGAACCGGCAATCTCAGTCATCGCGCCGGTAACTTCTTCAGCGGACGTCGCCATGTTCTGGATCGTGCCGCTGACAACCTCAGTCGAACGCGCGTTCTGCTCGACGGCAGCCGAGATTTGCGTGATCGAAGCGGAAAGAGATTCAGCATTCTTGCTGACCTCTTCGATCGATGCGGCACTTTCGTTTACTGACGAGGCGAGTTCTTCGGTTGAGGTGGCAATCGATTCGAGCTGCGTCGTCGTCTCGCCCATCGATGCAGACATCTCATCCGCGATAGCGACTGTTCTTTCGAGTACGCGTAGCTGTACTTCCGCTCCTTCGGCCACCTCGTTAGCTGTTACCGTGATTTGACTGGCCGATTCAGCAACCTGCACCGCTTGTTGGCGAACCAAAACGATGTCTCTCTCGAGGTTGTTGCCCGAGCTCTCTAGTACCTGAGCCATAGTCCTATCTCCCATCCGTCATCTGTGAAATCTGTGGTTCGACTTCGTATTCCAAATCAAGCACCGCATCCAAATCCAAAATCAGAATCATGCGCCCACCGATCGTGGCGATGCCTTCGATGTAGTGACCACTCAATCCGGTAAGCGCCTCGGGCGGCGGCTCGATCGACTCCACCGGAATCTTCAGAAACTCGCGCGCGGTGTCGACAACGAGCCCAACCACCCTGTCACCTGTGTTGATAACCACTAATCGCGAACGCAGATCGCGCTCAATTTTCTCAAAGCCAAAACGCGTGCGCAGATTCAATGCCGGAATTACCTGGCCACGAACCAGGACCACACCTTCGACCGCGGGATGCGCATTGGGAACTGAAGCAGCGTCTTCGATCATCTCGATCTGTTGCACAAAGCGACTGCGGACCCCGTAGGTCGTGTCCGCTAACTCGAAAAGTATGAATGGTTCCATCTGTGTCATCCGGCTTAATGTTGTGACTTCATAGCCAACTGTCGCAACGCCGTGATATCCAAAATCAATACGACGCGTTGGTCTCCGAGCTCGGTAGCGCCGGCGATGCCTTTACTTTGCGCGAGCGGATCTTTAATGGCGCGCACTACGATCTCGCGCTGTCCGAGTATGCGATCGACGGCCAGACCCACTGCGTTTGTCTCCTCGCCAAGCACCAGCACATGAAAGCTGGTGTCGCGTTGGTAATTCATCTCAAAAACACGCGCCAGCCGAAGCAAAGGAAGAACTTTCCCGCGATACGAAATGATCTCGTTATTCTCCAACACCCTTGTTGATGCCGACTCGACCTCCAGCACTTCCCTCACCGCCGACTGCGGCACCGCAAACCTTTGCCCATCCACGCTGACGATGAGTGCTTCCGCGATCGCGATCGTCAAAGGCAATTCAATTGTGAAAGTCGTGCCTTCTCCGACTGTCGTGGCGAGTGATACCCGTCCGCCGAGCTCTTCGGTGGCCTTTTTAACTACGTCCATTCCCACGCCACGGCCGCTCTCTCGATCGGCTTCGTCGCGCGTAGAGAAGCCGGGAGTGGAGATCAGATCCAGTAAAGCTTCATCGTCGATCTGAGAGTTTTCCTGGCTGATGCCTCTGGCCTTTGCTCTTTTAAGTACCTGATGCCGATCGATGCCGCGCCCGTCGTCGGCAATTTTGATCACGATCCGTTCGCCGACGGTCATCGCACTCAGCGACAACACGCCTTCGCTTCGCTTTCCTTGTGCTTCACGTTCCGCAACAGTTTCGAGACCATGACTGACGGCATTGCGCACCAGGTGCATGAGCGGATCCATCATCCGCTCCACCAGAAACTTGTCGATCTCCGTTTCACCGCCACTCAGTTGCACGATGATCTTCTTGCCGCTCTCACGCGCGAGATCGCGAACCACGAACGTCATGCGCTCAAAGATTTCTCCGATCTGGACCATGCGCACGCGCATGACGCTCTCGCGCAAATCTCTTAGCTGCCGCCCCATTCTCTGACTTGTTTCCTGTAACAAACGCCAGGCGGCGGGCGGAGTCGTTCGTTTCAACTCCGTCAGTTGGTCCTCGAGCCGTGTACGACTGATCACGAGTTCGCCGATGATTCGCATCAATTCATCGAGCCGATCGAGATCGACGCGCACAACGCTCGCCGGAGCGATCGTCGGAACAGGCTGTATGTCGCGCGATCGTGGAGTAGGCTCGAGTGGAGCAGGCTTGAACGTCAAACCATCAGCCTCAAAATCTGCAAACGCAGCTTGGTCGGCGTTCGTCGCAACAATAAACTCGAAAGCAATCTCGCCGGCGCCTTTGACCACCGGTTTTGCCTGGACTAACTGACCAAGCTCTTGCAACCGTGATCGCACGCTGTTCACATTCACTCCGCGCTCTGAAAGTTCCGCGGTGGGCGTAAATTCGATCTGCCAACGCGTATCCGTAGACTCACCTTTTTGGGAAGCCGTCGTTGAACTCTCGTGACTTGTTGAATTGGCGGAAACCGTTTGCAGTCGCTCTATGATCTCATCGATTGAAGGACTGGGCTGATCGTTGCGGCGCGCGTTGATAAGACTTTCGAGCAACGAAACGCCGGTCGCGAGCGCTTCAAATCCCGGCGCGCTGAGAGCCAGCGTTCCTTCGCGCAATTCGCGCAGATAGCTTTCGAGATGATGTGCGAGTTGTTCGGCGGCGGCGAGACCGACCATGCCGGAGATTCCCTTGAGTGTGTGGAAGCTGCGAAAGAGATTATCGAGTAGCGCGCGATCGACTGTGCCTGCATCAACTTCGTCTTCCAGCGTGACTAACGCGCGGCGGATCGAGACGAGGTGTTCGTCACACTCAGCGTAATAATCGTCGAGGAACTGATCGAAGAACTCCATCAGTGCGCCTTTAGCAGTGAGTCCACCACGTCAGCCAACTGACGCGGATCGAAAGGTTTTGTTAAGTAACGATTTGCGCCTGCAGCCAGGGCTTCTTTACGGCTGGACTCCTCGCCCTTCGTCGTCAGCACCACGATCGGAATGTCTCGATAGGCCTGGTGTTTTCTAACGAAATCGATCACTTCCATGCCGTGCATGTCCGGCATATTCAGATCGAGCACCATCAGATCCACAGGCTCTATCGCCAGCCTCTCGATGGCCTCCAGACCACTGCCCGCCTGCGTAGACTTAACCCTTCGCAGGGAGCCCAACGACGTAATCACCATCCGCCTCATCGTGGGCGAATCGTCAACCACTAAGATATTGTTCGTCCTGGTATCGTCCGACACTTTAGAAGACACACTTCAACTGGAGTTTTTGCTTGCTCGGGGGCGCGCAACGGCAAATCAGGGGAAGCTATTAGGGACGCCTATTGTACGGGAAGGTACCAAATTACCAAAGCAGCCACAATTAGGGCTTAGGTCCCGGAGGGACCCAATGTTTATAGCTACCCAAACCAACGAAATATGGGCTCCGTAGGAGCCCCATGTGCCGCACGACATCAAACCGGCTCTAGTATTACTATCGATGCTGATGGGTAATATGACTAAGCTAATCGGCATTATTTCCGACACTCACGGTCTGGTCCGTCCGCAGGCAATTGACGCGCTTGAGGGCGTCGAAATGATCCTCCACGCGGGCGACGTCGGTAACCAGCAAGTACTCGACACCCTAAACGCTATCGCGCCGGTCGTCGTAGTGCGCGGAAACAATGACAAAGGTGAATGGGCGCATGCGCTTCCTGACTGGGAAGTGGTCGAGGTAGGTAAGGTGTCAATCTACATGTTGCACAACGTCAAAGAGATCGACATCAGCCCCTCCGGCGCCGGTTTTCACGTAGTAGTGAGCGGCCACTCCCACAAGCCCACCATCGAAGAGCGCCGAGGTATTCTCTACATCAACCCCGGCAGCGCCGGCCCCCGGCGCTTCACCCTCCCCGTCACCCTCGCGCATTTGCGCGTCGCTGGCGATAAGGTACATGCAAACATCGTTGAGTTATCGATCTGACGTAAGTTGATCCAGGTCCGCGGTCGATCGTCTTTTGTATTCCAGTTGGCGGCGCATCCAACTGGCAATGAGTTAGCTGCTTGACCTGACTATTGTGTCTGGTAGACTGACCGCACTATCGCTGACCTAATAAGAACCTTTGATGATTCGCCAGATCCAAGTAACCAATTATAAATCCATGATGGACCTCACCTTTAGACCCGCCCGAGTGACGGTTCTAATCGGCGCTAACGGAAGCGGCAAAAGCAACATTTTGGAGGCAATCGCCCTTGCTTCTGCTGCTTCTCAAGACAAGCTGGACAATGAGTTCCTTATCTCCCGTGGCATCCGAGTTACCGAGACCAGATTCATGCGGTCTGCATTTCGGGAACGACCCAAAGTGCCTAAGTTAGTCATCTCATTTCCAGATGATAAGGAGCCGAAGTTCGAGAATGTTCGTGCTCCCGGTAGAGAGATTGGGATTGCGATTCAAGGAGACAATGAGGTCGCCTTTGCCTGCGAGCTTTGGGCAGATGAAACAGGTTCATATCCAAAGTGGAGGCAAAGTCCGCCAATAAGAGCGAAGGAGCTTTCCGCCGGTCTAACATCATTGGATCTTGATCCAAACACGGAAGTAACCCCTGAGATCTTCGAACACGCGTTGGCTCGTGTCGTCGAACGGTTGCGCGATAGACCGGTCGGGACACTACCGACATTTCTAGTCTACTCCCCGGAGTTCTCAGCGCTCCGGACGTTTCAATCAGAGGGCCAGATTCTTCCACTTGGAATCAGAGGAGAAGGGCTATTCGCACACCTAAAGGCACTTAACTCTGAGAATAATAAGACGCGGTTAGCTAAGATAAAGGAGCGGTTGCAACTAATTGATTGGTTTGAAACGTTCGAAATTCCGGAAGACCTCGGCTCCGGCGAACGGAGCATCAGGATTCGTGATCGGTATCTTCGCCCAAGAGCCTTGTTCGACCAGAGGAGCGCTAATGAGGGATTTCTTTTTCTTCTGTTCTACCTCACCCTGTTTATAAGCCCAGACACGCCCTCCTTTTTCTCAATTGACAACATTGATAGTTCTTTAAATCCCAAACTATGTATTAAGCTGGTCGAAACAATCGTTACTCTCGCTAAGGAGTACGACAAACAAGTTATTTTGACAACGCATAACCCAGCTGTTCTCGATGGCCTTGACCTTGATGATGAAGAGCAGTCTCTAATAGTCGTAGAGCGGAGTAAGGCTGGGCACACTCGAATTCGTCCTGTCAGTCCAATAAAAACGACCTCAGCACAGATGGAAGTCAGCCTATCGGAAGCATTCATGCGAGGTTACATAGGTGGTCTTCCGAAGAACTTTTAATGGCACGAGGCGACCAACGTATGCTGAAATTCGGGATAATCGCCGAAGGCCCTACAGATCAGACCGTCATAGAAAACATCTTGCTTGGATACTTTCAAAACCAAGAGGAAGAACCCTCGATTAACTATATTCAGCCGCCTCGCCCGCTGTCGGAGAAACCCGGTGGTTGGACAAATGTATTTCAAAGCCTAGTGCGAAAGGATTACGAAGGAGCGCTTCAATTTAACGACTATCTGGTTATTCATATCGACACCGATGTACAAGAGGAACCAGGTTTCGATGTGCCGAGGCTAGTCGACGGTAAGGAAATTACGATTTTGGAGCGAGTTGATAAGGTAATTGTCCGATTGAGAAAAGAAATCGATGACGATTTTAATCGAGCTAACTCGCACCGCATCCTATTCGCAATTGCGGTGGACACGATCGAGTGCTGGCTTCTTCCACTCCTATGTGAGGGCAAGAAAGTAGCCAAGATCACCGGATGTCTTGAAACCGCAAACCAAGCTCTAAGAAAAGCTAATCGAGATGGCCTGTCAGCCGGGACGAAGAAGTTCATACACGCATATGATAAGGCATCCAACGATTATCGTCGGCGTAAGAACTTGATGGCGTGCGATAACAAAAATCCGAGCTTAGAACTCTTTGTGAACCAACTCCGTGCTTTAGTTGTATAAGAGTGTCATGACACTCTGGAGATTGCGGCGCTGACTTGACATTGGAAATAAAAGACCAGTGGTAGACCTTACTAGCTGTAGACGCGACACCTTAACCGTCAATGGCAAGGCTGAACTGGTCATCCAGGATGCGGCGAGTTATTAGAAACTCCTCGAAGCGAAGGAGCGGATGGAAGCGATCCAGGGAGAAAGCCGTGGATTGGAAAGTATGAAACGGAATGCAGGCAAACCGGCAGAAAAGTTCTTCCGCTAGTTTTTCACAGATATCCAAGGTGAATGATCGCCCGCACTCCTACTTCTTAATATTCGCTTTGATTTGGTCGAGCGGGATGATGAAGCCGAATTTGGAGTCCTTTCCCTTGGCCTTTTTATCATCCTCCATGAATTTGATTCGCGCTTTGATCGCCGCCTCAACGCCACTAATATCGGTGGCCCCGCTGTACTGCCCCCAAGTGTGCTGTCCGGTGTGAACCGAGTGGGCGGCGACGGCGGCGGCGTACGGATCGTTCTTCATCTTATCGATGATGCCTTCCGAGTTCCTGAGCGTGTTGTGGAGGAATGTTTCGAACTGAGCATCGAGGTTCTGTTGGCGTACGACTTCATCGGGATCTGTTTGGCCGGCTTTATGTAGACCGATAGTCACGTTGGTCATCAGCGACAGCAGATCCTGCTGGCCCCTCACGAAGTTCTCCGCCGTGGTGCCGCGAAGCTTTTCTGCTTTGCCCCCAGCCGCATCAGTGATCTTCACTGCAACCATCTCCGTCCCAACCACGGTAATGCCTGCGCGCCAGAATGCATCGCGCGACTCAGCGCTTTGGTTGAACAGGCGTGCCATCATTTGCTCCGTCAGGCCAACGCCGGGATGACCGGCGCCGGAAAAACCAACGCCCCAGGTGATGTTGGTGAAGTCGTAGGTCATTATTTTTGATGGATCACCTTCCGCGTCGAAGACCTTCTTGAAAGCCAGCCACCGAATGTCTTTTGTGTCCTTTGCCAGAGACGGACGCGTGTGGGGAGCATCGAGCCAGGTTTTGTAGGCCTTTGTCTTCGGGTCCTCCTTGCTCATCAGTCCTTCGCGTGGAATGGTCGGCGGTGCCGCGGTAACCGTACTGAACGCGCGGCGCTCGATGCCTTTTCGCTCCGCTTCGATGGCTTGAGCTGAAGTTGCTATTACGGCAGTGTCGCCCGTCTTCCCCTGCTCAGGGATGGCGTTCATCCAGTCGTTCGCCGCCACCGTCGCCGTTGGCCCAGCAGGTTGCGCCCCGATCGTGATCCAGTTCGTTAAGACGTAGCCTTTGATTGGCTCGTCTTTTGCTCCACCGCGCATCCGCCCGAAGTATTCGACCTCGTAAAAGAGCTCGGGACGCGTCGCTCCTGGCTGCGTCCAGAATTCACCTTTCTTTATCACCTCCAGGTCCGCATCTGTCGGCTTGCCGGTTACTTTGAGCTGAGTGCCCTGGTTGACGATAGCGATGATTTCTCCGCGCTTGTCGAAGATGAAGGTTGTGCTCGCAGCGGCGATGCCGGTCGTAGCAGTGGGCTCGAGCTTTGTTGGATCGGGCCGCAAGGGTGTCGAAGCGGGAGTGGGCGCTGGCGCGTCTTGTCTCTGAATCGCGGGGGCAGCGGAGGTTGCACTTTGTTGCACCACGTGGGTCAACTCGTGCGCTAAAAGTCGACGGCCGTCATTCGAGTGCGGCGCATATTGTCCCTCACGAAATACGACATCGTTCCCGAGGGTGAAAGCCAGCGAGTTGATCTGGCGCGCTGCGGCGTCCGCCTGGCCTCCTGTGTGCACGCGCACGTTATCGAAATCGTGCCCGAAGCGTTGCTCCATGTATGTGCGGGTGGTCGAATCGAGTGGAGCACCGGAATCATGGACCATTGAAGATGACGCTTCAACTGCTTCGCTGTTTGTTTCTTTGCGTTGCAACTGTTCTTCTTCTTCACACCCAGCACATTTGCGCTGAACGGTTACATCCGGCGC
>DATENQ010000492.1:0-5472 GCA_035275005.1 Pyrinomonadaceae bacterium
GCTTGCCCCCGCTCTGGTAACCTTGATCGGCGGGGGCAAGCCCCTCTTCCTGACTTGTTCTAGTTTCTGGGGCTAAACTTATGTATAGCCTTCACTTTTATGGGCAGATGATTGCCGATGCGCAGCGTATGGAGGCGTATGCGGCGGCGTTGCGCGCGACGGTGAGGCCGGATTCGGTGGTGATGGATCTGGGTTGTGGCGCGGGAGTGTTTGCGGTGCTCGCTTGCAAGCTTGGCGCGCGACGTGTTTATGCCGTGGAACCGGAGAATATAATTGGTCTGGCGCGTGAGATTGCTGCTGCTAACGGTTGCACGGAGCGGATCGAGTTCTTCGATAAGTTGTCGACCGAGATCACGCTTCCCGAGGCCGCCACTATAATCATCTCTGATTTGCGCGGCGTGCTGCCATGGTTTGAACAACACATTCCCTCGATCATCGACGCGCGCACACGGCTGCTGGCGCACGGCGGCGTGCTTATTCCGGGCCGCGATATTCTGTGGGCCGCGCTTGTCGAAGCGCCGGCCCAATACGCAGATCTCGTTGGCCCTTGGAGAGACAATAGGTTTGGGCTCGACCTCTCTGCGGGAACACGCCTGATCACAAACAACTGGCGCAAGACGCAAATCGCACCTGAGCAGTTTTTGGTCCAGCCGGTTTGTTGGACCACGGTTGACTACAACGAGGTTGAAAGCCCCGACATTCACGCGCAGATCTCCTGGCAGGCATTACGCAACGGCACAGCTCACGGCGTCGCGATGTGGTTTGATTCAGAACTGGTTGATGGCATTCGTCTCTCAAACCATCCAGCAGCGCCCAGGATGATCTACGGCACGGGTCTCTTTCCTTTCACTCAACCGGTCGAGGTGAAGGAAGGCGAGCGCATCGAGCTGCGACTCGCCGCCGACCTCGTTCAGAATGGTTATGTTTGGCGTTGGGATACCGATTTTCCGACAGCGAGTTTCAAACAGTCGACGTTTTACGGTGTACCTCTTTCGGCTGCGCAGTTGCGCAAGTCAGCTCAGTAAATGTCCAGCTCAGGCAAAATCCTCAGCTCGAAGCTTCGCAAAGCGTTGGCGCAACTGCCTTACCTGCCGCGTGCTCTCGAGCTCGTTTGGAGAGTCGCGCGGCCCTGGACGACTGCGTGGATCGTGCTGCTCATCGTGCAGGGACTCCTGCCGGCGGCGATTGTTTATTTAACGAAGCTGGTCGTCGATGGTGTTGTGGTCAGGGATGTTCGGCACGTGCTGCTGCGACTATTGTTACTCGGCGGCGTGCTGTTGCTGATGGAAGTGGTGCGCAACGGGATCAACTGGGTGCGCACGGTCCAGGCGGAGCTGTTGCAGGATCACATCACGTCGCTCATTCACGAAAAGTCAGTCAATGTGGATCTCGCTTTTTATGAGCTCTCCGATTACTACGATCACCTGCACCGCGCGCGTGCCGAAGCGCGCTACCGACCGGTGGCGCTCCTCGGCAATCTCGGCGCGCTATTGCAAAACAGCATCACATTGGTTGCCATGGGCGCGATCCTCATTCCGCTTGGCCCATGGCTGGCGCTGGCGTTGCTGCTCAGCACGTTGCCCGCGTTTTACGTGGTGATTCATTACGCGCTGGAGGAGTATCAGTGGCGACAGCGCACAACCACCGATGACCGGCGCGCGTGGTACTACGACTGGATCATGACCACCGCGGACGCGGCCGCCGAGATCAGACTCTTCGGACTCGGTAAATACTTTCAATCAAACCACAAAGATCTACGACAACGATTACGTGGCGAACGTTTGCGGCTGAACCGGCGGCAGGGCCTCGCGGAGCTGGCAGCAAGTCTGATTGCACTTTTGATCATGGGCGCGGCGCTTGGATGGATGACGTGGCGAGCGTTGCAGGGCTTGATTACGCTCGGCGAGCTCGCGCTGATCTATGTCGCTT
This sequence comes from Pyrinomonadaceae bacterium, assembly GCA_035275005.1. GTDB lineage: Bacteria > Acidobacteriota > Blastocatellia > Pyrinomonadales > Pyrinomonadaceae > PSRF01. The sequence goes on from DATENQ010000492.1 coordinate 1,930, forward strand.
TTAATCAGGGACAGGGATTGATGCGCACGTTGCTCGAGAACGCGGGCCAACTCTACGGCAATAGTTTATTTCTCGGAAACCTTTTCGAATTCCTCGCACTTGAGCCGAAGATTGTTTGTGCTCCGGGGCCGCCGGTTCGTGATGTTAAGACGGGCATAGCGTTCAAAGGCGTTTCGTTCACTTATCCTGACGCCAGCGGAAAAGCTCTCGATGATTTTACGATGACGATTTCGAAAGGAAAGATCGTGGCGATCGTCGGACCGAACGGCGCGGGCAAGAGTACGCTGCTCAAGCTGCTCTGTCGTTTTTACGATCCGGACGAGGGAGAGATTGCTATCGATGACCGCGATCTGAGAGAGATTGCAACCGACGATCTGCGACGCATGATCACCGTGCTCTTTCAACAGCCGTTTCACTACAACACGACCGTCCAGGAAAACATCTTGTACGGCGATCTCAATCTCAAAGCTTCTGATGCGCAGGTTGACGAGGCTATCAGGGCCGCGGGCGCGGCAGAGATCGTTGCGCGTCTGCCGCAGAAGGAAGAAACGTTATTAGGACGGTGGTTCGCCGGTGGGACTGAGCTAAGCGTTGGTGAATGGCAGCGGATTGCGCTCGCGCGCGCGTTTCTGAGACGCGCGCCGATTATTATTCTCGACGAGCCCACCAGCGCGCTCGACCCGTGGGCCGAAGCGGATTGGCTCGAACGTTTTCGTAAACTAGCAGTGAATCGTACGTCGATCATCATCACGCATCGCTTCACCACTGCGATGCATGCGGACGTGATACACGTAATGAACGAAGGACGGATCGTTGAATCCGGCAGTCATCAACGCCTGCTGGAGCAGAGTGGATTGTACGCAGAGTCGTGGTCCCGGCAGATGATTTTGGCCGCAGATGACGCAGATAAAATCCGGATTTAATCCGTGTAATCTGCGGTGAAAGATCTAATGAACAATGATCTGGAAAATGAGTTGATTCTTAGTTGCGCGCGGCGCGAGATCGCGCGCAGTCTGCTAAAGCAGGAAATTAACTGGGATTACGTGTTCATCACGGCTCAGGCGCATGGACTGCTCCCGCTGTTGCAGAAAGATCTCATGAGTGTTGGCAGTGATCTTGTTCCGGGTCATTTTCTATCGCGCTTGAAACGAGAGTCGGTCGCGAATTCTCAGAATGTACTGCATTTGATAAGCAAGCAGTTGGGTGTCTACAAGCTTTTCAAAGAGAACAACGTTCCCGTCGCTTTATTCAAAGGACCACTGCTCGCGCAGATGGCGTACGGCGAAATCTCGCTGCGCCAGGCCGGCGATATCGATCTGCTGATCGTGCGCCAGGATTTCGGTCGCGCGAGGTGCCTGCTCGAGTCGTTGGGATACGAAATGTATCCGCGACTGACGCCGGCGCAGTTGGCTTCACACCTGAGCAACCACTGCGAGATACAGTTCATGCGCGACGAGTGGTTCACGGTTGTGGATCTGCACTGGGAGCTCGCGCCGCGCAGCTTTGTGTTCAAAGTTAAAGCCGAGGAAGTGATGTCGCGATTGCAATGCGTGTCGCTGGCGGGAACCACCGTGGAGACTTTCAGCGCCGAGGATCTTGTGCTCTACCAGGCGATGCACGGCGCAAAGCATCTCTGGCGGCGCTTGGAATGGATCTCTTCGCTGGCCGAATCTATACGCTCGGGCCTGATGATGAATTGGCACACGGTCGTCAAGCGCGCCGAGCACGCACGTGCAACACGCATGCTCGGGCTTGGTTTGCGACTGGTTGAAGAGTTCTCAGACGTTCGCATTCCCGCTCACGTGCTGGCCGACGTCGATCACGATCGCGCGATGGAGCAAATGGCCCGTTCGATTCGCGCACAACTCTTCACCACCTTCGGCGCAGCGGATTCGACTGAAACCAACCTTTACAACCTGCGCATCATGGATCGTAAACGCGACGCCGTGCTCTCAGCGTTGCGCGCGATCTTCGTTCCCACTTTGCCTGACTGGCAGGCACTCGCGCTCCCGGCACCTCTGCATTCGCTCTACTACGCGTATCGCCCGCTGCGTCTCTCAAAAATTTACTGGCGACGACTCATTGCTTCGAAGGAGCGCAATGTTTAAGCCGCCGCTGAAGTGGGCCGGCGGCAAACGCTGGCTCGTCTCGCAGCTCCAGCCGATCTGGGAAGAAAACTCAACGCGTCGATACGTCGAACCGTTTTGCGGCGGCCTTGCGGTCGTGTTGGGATTGCAACCGCGAAGGGCGCTGCTTAACGACGTCAATCCGCACCTCATTAACTTCTATCGTCACTTGCAAAACGGTTTGCAGATGCGGCTCCCGATGCGCAATGACGAAGAGCTCTTTTATCGACACCGCGAGCGCTTCAATCAACTGATTCGCAAAGGTGAGGCGCACAGCGAGGAAGGTGCGCAGTTGTTCTACTACCTGAACCGCACGTGCTTCAATGGTCTCTGCCGGTTCAATAAAGGCGGCGATTTCAATGTGCCGTTTGGCACGTACAAAGCGATCAACTATGCGACTGACTTCTCGCAGTATGCGGAATTGTTTCGGCAATGGACGTTCAGCAACCGCGATGTCGAGGAGCTGAAGTTTGAGCCGGGAGATTTTATCTACGCCGATCCGCCGTATGATGTAGAGTTCACGACATATAGCGCGGGCGGTTTTTCGTGGGACGATCAGGTGCGCACGGCAAAGTTGTTGGCTGGTCATCGAGGGCCGGTGGTGATCTCGAACCAGGCGACGAAACGGATCATCGAGCTTTATGAAAGTCTGGGATTTGAACTGACGTTTCTTGATGGTCCAAGGCGGATCAGTTGTACCGGCGACCGCACCGCCGCGCGCGAAGTGCTGGCGATCAAGTTTTAGCCACAGATTACACGGACTACTCAGATGCCGAACAAAGCGTGGTTGCCGGATTTAGTCTACCTCGACGGACGGTTCGAGTCTGGACGAGCGGTCGTGTGTGACGACGCGGGCAATATTGTTCGGATTACCGCGAATGAAGAGGTTCCTGATGCGATTCGACTGCAAGGCCGAGCCTTGTTGCCGGGGATGGTCAATGCTCATTCGCACGCTTTTCAGCGAGTGATTCGCGGGCGCACGGAGCATCGCTCGGAGCACAGCACTGACAGCTTCTGGACCTGGCGCGAGGAGATGTATGCCGCGGCCAACCGGCTCGAAGCGGACGACATTTATAACGTCTCACGAATGGCTTTTCTCGAGATGGCGTTGACGGGAATCACCGCTGTCGGCGAGTTTCACTACATTCATCATCAACGCGACGGCTCACCGTATGCGGATCCAAACCTGCTCGAGCGCGAAGTGATTCGTGCGGCACGCGACGTTGGTATTCGCATCGCGCTTTTGCGTGTGGCTTACGCGCGCGCCGGTTATCAAACGGAAGTCAATCCACAACAGCTGCGTTTTATTGAAGACTCCGATGTTTACCTGCAACGTCTCGAGCAATTGCTCAACGTGCCGGAGTTAGACGGTAGCACGGCGTGGGTTGGGGTGGCGCCGCACAGTGTGCGGGCGGTG
>DATENQ010000493.1:0-8672 GCA_035275005.1 Pyrinomonadaceae bacterium
ATTAGGCAGCGAGAGCCAATTCGTTATTGGCAGTTGTGTTTCCCTACGCGTTTTAACGAGCTGCATAAGGTAGCCCGGCATGCATCGCGACGATCGTTCAGGTTCCTGTCGAAGCCTGTCGCCCCCATTTTGCGAAGCCAAAGTATTATAAGCGTTGCTTTTATCTCCCGCAAAGGCGGGATATAATTTCATACGTTCCAAGTGGCTTCTGTGGCTAGCCACGTTGCCCTCAGCGACCGAATCAGGGCACCTTGTTTTGGGAGAAATTTTACTTTATGGCTTCAATCCCTTCTAAATACTCGCCAACCGCAATTATCAATACACCTCCTGAACAACGTAGACACCTGCTGGCCAGGCTTTGGTTACCAACTGTCCTGCTCCTGGCGCTGGCTGCCGGCGGCCTGACCGGCATCATCGCAGCCTACGAGTTGAACTACTCGCGCGCGGCCAACGAAGTCGCGGCGCTGGCGACTTATCGACCCAGCGTCGTCACGCGTGTTTACGCTGATGACGGCGAAACGGTGATCGGCGAGTTTGCTTTAGAGAAACGAATCCCACTCAAATACGAAGAGATTCCGCCAGTCCTGAAAAATGCGATTCTCGCGGTCGAGGATGTGCGCTTCTACGATCACATCGGCATCGATCCGATCCGTATTATGGGCGCAGCCTGGAAGAACATCACCACCGACAAGGTCGAAGGCGGATCAACCTTAACGCAACAACTCACGAAGAACCTTTTCCTCTCCAAGGAACAAACGTACACGCGCAAAATAAACGAGTGGATACTCGCCTTACAGATCGAACGCTATTACACCAAGAACCAGATCCTGGAGTTGTACGCCAACCACATGTTTCTGGGCGCGAACGCTTACGGCATGGAAGCCGGCTCTGAGACCTACTTTGGAAAACAAGCTAAGGATCTGACGCTCGGCGAAGCAGCGTTGCTCGCCGGAATTCCCAAGGCCCCAAGTGACTATTCACCCACTTCAAATCCGGCGAAAGCAAAAGAACGGCGCGATCTAGTGCTCGATCTAATGGCCAGGAACGGATTTGTCAGTCAGACTGAAGCCGATGCGGCCAAAGCCAAACCGATTCAACTTGCCGACACCGCTTACTACCAGTCGCAACGCAAGTCATCACCTTTCGATTATCCAGTCGAGTACATCCGTCAGGAGCTCGAAGACAAGTACACGACGCGCGTGGCCCAGGGCGGTCTGTCCGTTTACACCACCATCAATGTCGAAGCGCAGAAGAAAGCTTATGAAGTCGTGCGCGCCGGTCTGAGAAGTTACGACCGCTCACACACCTCCTGGCGCTCGAACTACACGATGATTCCGACCAGCGTTGGCAATGGCGAAGGTCCGGCAACACAACAGGAGCTCAATAACTACAAGCACCCGGACTGGTACGGCAACGAATACGAACCCGGTCGCCACTTGATGGGCCTGATCATGAAGGTCGATCGTGCGCGCAACGAGGCCGCCGTTCGCTTCGGCAACTACACCGCGACCCTGACAGTCGCCGACATGGGTTGGGGCAAGCGCCAGCCGCAATCCGAGTTCAAGAATGGTCACCTGGCTGAATTCGAAATCAAGGAAGTAGATGAAAAGAATCGCCGTTTGAAGGTTGAGCTATCCCAAGTGCCGGCCGTGCAAGGCGCAATGATGACGCTCAACGCAAAGACCGGCGAGATCGTCACGATGGTGGGCGGCTACGACTTCTACACCAACAAATTCAACAACGCCACGCAGGCATATCGACAGACCGGTTCGGCGTTCAAACCGTTCATCTACACCGCGGCGGTTGAGTGGGGTATGACTCCGGAGACTCCGGTGAGCGGCGCGCCCATCAAGATCGGCGACTGGCAGCCGCACAACTACGATGGCTCGCTCGGCTCCGGCGATTTGCCGATGAAGACAGCACTCGCGAAGTCGATGAATATCCAGGCAGTGCACCTGCTGCAAACGGTCGGCATTCAAACGGGCGCGCAGATGGTCCGTCGCTTTGGGATCAAGGTGCCGATGTCTCCTTACTTGCCGTCGGCGTTGGGAGCCACTGAAGTGCCGCTCGATCAAATGGTCTCGGCATATTCGGCGTTTCCCAACAAAGGCATCCGCGTCGACCCGCACTTGATTCGCAGAGTTCTCGATCGCGATGGCGCAACGCTCGAAGAGTGGGAGAGAACGACGTACAAAGTGATGAACACCTACGTCGCCCTGACGATGGTCTCCATGATGCGCGGCGTAGTGACTGGTGGCACAGCGTCAGCAGCGAATGTGCTTCCACATCCAGTCGCCGGAAAGACGGGCACCGTCAACGATCACACTGACGTGTGGTTCCTCGGTTATACACCGACTTACGTCACTGGCGTGTGGATGGGTTATCCGGGAAAGAAGAGGCCGCTGGGCGACGACATGACCGGCGCGAGAGGCGCGTTGCCGATGTTCGTCGATTTTATGAAAACGTTCCTGAAGGACAAGCCCAAGGAAGAATTTCCGAAAGCGCCTGAGATGCCGGAAGACATGCGCGAACTTTTCCGTCAGCGGCAGAGAGAGCTCGCTGCTGAGCGCGCGGAGCTCACGGCTGCAGCCGCAAAGGACCAGGATGAAGATGCCTTGCCGGCGGGAACGACCGAGCCGAAGCTGGAGCAGGTGACCATGCCGCCACCACCTAAGGCAGACGACCAACCGGCAACTACGCAACCGAAGCCCGAAGTCGCAACACCCAAGGTCGAGGCGCCACCTCCACCGGCAACACGACCACGCGAAGCCGAACCCGCTAAGAAGAAAGGCAAGAAAGGCGACGGCGAAAACTAGCCACGAAAAGGCACAAAAAGCACAAGAAGTAATCCGATAAATGGTTTTCTGCTTAAAAAATCATTTTGTGCTTTTTGTGCCTTTTTGTGGCTGCTAAACTCTCTGTCGTGGCACGGATCGTTTCTTTTCTTCCTTCAGCAACCGAAATGGCATGCGCTCTCGGGCTTGCCGATTCAATCGTGGGCATCACTCACGAATGCGACTATCCACCCGAGATAAAGAGTAAGCCCATAGTCGTGCGCGCAGTGTTGCCGCTCGAACGAATGAGCCAGAGCGAGATCGATTACGCTGTCGCCGAGCGAATACGCAATGGCCAGAGTCTCTACCAAATCGACGAACACCTTTTGCGCGACCTCGCTCCGGATCTGATTCTCACGCAGAATCTCTGTCAGGTTTGTGCACCCTCAGGAAACGAAGTCTCACAAGTCCTCAAAGCACTTTCAAAAGCACCTCAGATCCTCTGGCTCACGCCACAATCAATCAATGAGATTTTCGACAACGTGCGCGATCTGGGCGCCGCCACTGGCCGCAGCGCAGAAGCTGACGCACTGGTAAACGATGCCCAGAAACGACTAGAGAGTTTGGCACAGCTAACCAAAGATGCTCACAAGCCCAAAGTGTTCTGCATGGAGTGGCTGGATCCGGTTTATGCGAGCGGCCACTGGGTACCGGAGCTCGTGAAGATTGCCGGCGGTGTCGATGAGCTCGGCCGCGAACGTGGCGAGTCAGTACGAATCTCCTGGGACGAAATCGCTGCCTCGGCCCCCGAAGTTCTGGTGATCATGACGTGCGGTTTCAACCTCGAACAGACAATGAAACAGGTCTGGAGCGTCTTCGGCCGCAAAACCAGTTCGCCGTTCTTCGATCTACCGGCCGTTCGAAACAATCGTGTCTACGCCGTCGATGCAAACTCATTCTTCGCGCGTCCTGGTCTACGCGTAGTTGAAGGCGCGGAGCTGTTAGCGCAACTAATCCATCCCGAACTGTTCGATCCGTCGACGAGCTCGTTCTCAAATTCTTTTCAACCGATCGACATTCCTCAACTCAAAGGCCAGCTCACCGAGGGAAAAGACTACTACACTGAAGGCGGCGCCATGGTCTTCACCGCCAGCTACCTCCAGCGCCGTGGCTACTGCTGCGACAGCGGCTGCCGTCACTGTCCTTATTAAGTTTGCTAACTTATACTCTGACTTCTGCGTAAATTCTCCCAAATTCAAAAGATTGGATATTCCAACTATGCGCGACCTGATCACTCGCAGTCTTGTGCTGCTTGTTACTATTACGATGATCACTACGATCTTCGTTAACACCACTACAAATTCCAGCGCAATGAACGTGAATACTGACAACAATCCGCTGCTCGCCAAGTGGGAAGGACCTTACGGCGGCATCCCACCTTTCGATCGTGTCCAGATCTCGCTCTTCAAACCAGCGCTCGAAGCCGCAATGGCCGAACAGCTTGCGGAGACCGAGAAGATCGCCAACGATCCGGCGCCGCCCGATTTCGAGAATACGATCGCCGCGCTCGAACGCAGCGGCCGCACGCTGCACCGCGTAACGACAATTTATGGCGTTTGGGGTGCAACGATGAGCAGCCCTGAATATCAGGTGGTGCAGCGGGAGATGGAACCGCGTATCGCGTCTTTCCGCGATCAGGTTTTTCAGAACGAGCCACTCTTCAAACGAATCGAAGCCGTTTACAACTCACCCGCCAAAGCAAAGCTCAACGCCGAACAACAGCGCCTGACGTGGGTCTACTACACAAACTTTGTGCGCGCGGGCGCGCGTCTCAGCGCCGATGCAAAGAAACGGCTGTCGCAGATCAATCAACAACTCGCCGGGCTCTACACAAAGTTCAGCCAGAACGTGCTTGCTGAAGAGACGGATCAATTTCTCGTGCTGAAGAGTGAAGATGAACTTGCTGGTCTGCCGCCCTCACTTCGCGACGCCGCCGCCGCTGCTGCCGAGACCAAGAAACAGCCAGGCACGTGGGTGATCATGAATACGCGCTCGTCGATCGATCCGTTTTTGACTTACTCCGATCGCCGCGACTTGCGTGAAAAGGCGTGGCGCATGTTTATCAATCGGGGCGACAACGGCGGCGAGCATGACAACAACGCCATCATCACCGAGGTCCTTCAGCTGCGCGCCGAACGCGCGAAGCTCCTTGGCTACCCCACGCATGCCCACTGGCGTCTCGAAAATACCATGGCCAAGACTCCGGAAAAGGCGATGGAGCTCATGGAAGCGGTCTGGAAACCGGCCGTCGCGCGCGTGCATGAAGAAGTTGCGGACATGCAGGCGCTCGCCGATAAGGAAGGCGCGAAGATCAAGATCGAGCCGTGGGACTATCGTTTTTACATGGAGAAGGTGCGCAAGGCGAAATACGATCTGGACCAGAACGAGATAAAGCCGTATCTACAGCTCGAGAAGTTGCGCGAAGGTATCTTCTGGGTCGCGGGCGAGCTCTTTAACTTCAACTTCACGCCGGTCACAAATGTTCCGGTGGCCCATCCGGACGTTCGCGTTTGGGAAGTCACTGATAAGACTTCAAAGAAACACATCGGTCTCTGGTACTTCGATCCTTACGCGCGCGCCGGAAAACGGTCGGGCGCGTGGATGAATGCCTATCGCACGCAGGAACGAGTCAACGGCGAAATCACTACCATCGTTTCCAACAATTCCAACTTCGTGAAGGGTAAACCAGGCGAGCCTGTGTTGATCTCATGGGACGACGCCAGCACGATGTTCCACGAGTTTGGCCATGCGTTGCACGGCCTGAGCTCAAACGTGACGTATCCGTTACTGTCGGGAACCTCTGTTGCGCGCGACTACGTTGAGTTTCCGTCTCAACTTCTCGAACACTGGCTCTCGACACCGGAAGTGCTACAACGTTTTGCGCTTCACTACCAGACCGGCAAGCCAATACCTCAGGAGCTGGTCGACAAGATCAATCGGTCGGCGACGTTCAATCAGGGATTTGCCACTGTCGAATATTTGTCGGCGGCCCTGGTCGATATGAAGTTGCACCTCGCCGGCGACCGCAAGATCGATCCGGACGCATTCGAGCGTGAGACACTGGCCCAACTCGGGATGCCGAAAGAGATCGTGATGCGCCATCGCACGCCCCAGTTTCTGCACGTCTTTTCAAGCGACGGGTATTCGGCAGGCTATTATAGCTATCTCTGGTCCGATGTGTTGACTGCGGATGCTTTCGGAGCGTTTGTGGAAGGCAAGGGACCGTACGATCGCGCGGTTGCGGAGCGCTTGCGCAAATACGTCTTCTCAGTCGGTAACACCGTAGATCCGGCCGAGGGCTACCGTGCCTTCCGCGGGCGCGATCCAAAGATCGACGCGTTGATGAAGAAACGCGGCTTCGTCGCAAAAAGCTAGAGGAATTCAGCCACGGATTACACAGATGACACGGATAAATCTTATCTGTGTTTATCCGTGAAATCCGTGGCTGAAATTGTCTTGATTTTGTTATCGGCGAGTAATTTGTTAAATGCCGTCAGATCTTTACTCAAAACGGCGTCCAGGCGCTGTCGCAACGCCGCGAGTTGTTGCTTGAATAGCGCGTGCACCTCACGTTGCTGTTTTGTCGGCGCGAAGTCTCCACTCGCCAGTCCACCAGCCAGATAACTAATCTTAGCCAACAACTTCGGTGGCCAGCGGACCGCGTCCTGCCCCTGTCCCGTAAGCCGGCGCTGAATCAAATTCTCCTCAATTTCGATCAATTTCTTATCAAGCGCATCGGCGGCTGGTTTTAGCGAAGTGGACGCTGAGGTCAGGTGCAAAAGTTGGCTGCGAATGAACTCGATCTGGTTCACCATCTGCGCCCCGCTTTCGAGATCCTTGCGCAGTTCCAGCATCATCGTTGTTTGCTCCGAAATGTCGGCCTCGGTACCACTCGAATTCGGGTCCTTCTTGAGTATGAGCGGTTGTGCGAGATCCTGTCCGGCCACTGAGAGCTTCACGGTGTAGCTGCCCGGCGGCATCAGGATCGTCATGCGGCCTGCGCCAGGAGCGTTTCGAGTTCCGTCAGGTCCAAGGGTAATTTCAGGAGCATATGCCGGGTTCGTCCTCATGCGGACCTCGGTCGTCGGTTCGCCTTCGAGGTTCCAGGTGACGCGATTGAGTCCAACGTTCTTCGTCCCGTTGAGTGTTCTTACGACCTGCCCCCTGGCGTCTTCGATTTTGATCTTAACGTCGCCTGACGGAGATGATTTCAGGTAGTAACTGATCGCTGCTCCGTACTGCGGGTTCTGTCCGGCCGACGGATCATCCGACATAGTTACCGGTTGCGTGCTTGATCTAAACCGGTAAGTCGGGAGTGGCGGAAAGAGGGACGCGCTCGCGTCCAGCACTGTTTGATTCATCTTCTGAATCGGCGTGAGGTCGTCGAGGATCCAAAAGCCACGCCCGTAAGTTCCGACGACGAGATCGTTGAAATGCTCCTGGATCACCATCCAATAGACAGGCGCGCGCGGCAAGTTGCCTTGCAACGGCTCCCACTTCCCGCCGTCGTCGAACGACACGTAAAGTCCATTCTCTGTTCCGGCGTATAAGAGCCCGCGCCGCACCGGATCTTCACGAATGCAGTGCGCGTAACTCAACATGCTGTGCGGGATGCCGTTGGTGATTGCTTTCCACGTCTTGCCATAGTCTTTGGTCTTATAGATGTATGGATCGCGATTGTTCACCTGGTGGAAATCAACGGTGATGTACGCGGCGCCAGCCTCGTAACGCGAAGGCTCGATGTTGCTGATCGTACCCCACGGCGGCAGGTCGGGAATGTTCTTCGTTACGTTGGTCCAATTCTTACCGCCGTCGCGAGTGAGGTGTACAAGGCCGTCGTTCGATCCGGTCCAGATCAGTCCCTTCTCTCGTGGCGATTCCGCTATTGCGAAGAGCGTCGAGAAATACTCGACACCGATATTGTCGCCCGTCAGGCCCCCGGAGAAGCCCTGTTTGCTCTTGTCGTTGGTCGTGAGGTCCGGGCTGATGACTTGCCAACTCTGACCATCGTCCGTCGTTTGATGAACAAACTGGCTGCCAACGTAAAGCTTCTTGTGATCGTGCGGCGAGATCGTCAACGGAAACGTCCAGACAAACCTGTACTTCACATCACTGGCCGGGGAGCCATTCGTTTGATCCGGCCACACTTCGACGCGCCGGATCTGGCCGTTGCGCAAGTCATAACGTTCCACGATTCCGCCAACACTTCCCGAACCGGAAGCACTCGACCAGACGATGTTCGGATCAACCGGATCCGGCGTGGCCCAACCACTCTCACCGCCACCTACGGGGTGCCAGGCGCTGCGCGGAATCGGTCCGGAAACACCGCCGCCACCCGAACGGCTCGGCCCGCGATAAGACGGATCGTCCTGTTCGTTGCCGTAAACGTAGTAAGGAATTCGATTGTCGACAGTCACGTGATACATCTGCGCGATGGGGAGTTGAATGCGATTCCACGTTTGCCCGCGCGTCGTCGAGATCGAGACGCCGCCGTCGTTCGCCACCGCCATGCGGTTCGCGTTGGTAGGATCGATCCAGATGTCGTGATTGTCACCGCCGGGACTCGCGCCAAGATTCATCATCCGATTTGTTTCGCCGCCATCCGTTGAGCGTGCGAAGCCGGCGGTGAGGTAGTAGGTCTCGTTATCGTTGTCGGGCGCAACGGCCATGCGGAAGTAGTAATGCGTGCGGCCACCGAGATTTCGGTCGTAGCTGATCAGACGCCAGGTTTCACCACCGTCGTCCGAACGCCAGAGTTTGCCGCGATCAGTTTCCTGGCCGTTCAGCGGCACGCCGTCGCCGGTTTCGATCAACACGTAAATGCGCTTGGAATTGCTG
>DATENQ010000494.1:0-4326 GCA_035275005.1 Pyrinomonadaceae bacterium
GTTGGCGTAAAGAAGCAGCAATCGCAAAAACGAGACGTAAACGTCCTGACTTGCTGAAAGAATAAAGCGAAGATTTAAGGAGCATCGAGAAATGAATCGATTGGACAATATTGAAGAGACGCAATTGCGTAAGAACATTCCGCAGTTTCAGCCAGGCGATACGGTCCGTGTTCACGTGCGGATTAAGGAATCAGAGACCAAAGAGCGATTGCAGGCTTTTGAAGGCGTCGTGATTGCCCGCAAACATGGCGGCGCACGCGAAACCATCACCGTTAGAAAAACGAGTTTTGGCGTCGGTGTCGAGAGAATTTTTCCGCTGCACGCGACCATCATCGATCACATCGATCTCATAAAACGAGGCCGCGTCAGAAGAGCCAAGCTTTACTACCTGCGAGGACTGCGAGGCAAGGCGGCACGCATCCGCGAGCGCGATACCCGCGGCCACGAGCGTGACGAGCAAGCCTCGGCAGCCAAGAAATAGACTGGCCACAAAGGCACCAAAAGCACAAAATGCGTTTAAGCTCTGCTTATCTTTTGCGCTTTTTGTGCCTTTTTGTGGCTGAAAACTGTTGAGGCAAGCTTGCGGATCGCAATTGATGCTCATTCTGTTGGGGCGAAGCTCGGAGGCAATGAAAGCTACGCCATCAACCTGATTGAAGCGCTCGCTCAGATCGATAGCATCAACGACTACACCCTCTACGTCACCACCAACGAAGCACGGGATCGATTCCAAAATCGTTGGCCCAACTTCAAAGTTCGCTCAACTCTTCCGCACACGCCGTTAATCAGAATTCCACTCACGCTTAGCGCCGAACTTCGAAAAAATCCCGTCGACGTGCTGCACGTGCAGTTCACGGCTCCGCCTTTTTGCCCCTGCCCGGTCGTGGTGAGCATTCACGATCTCTCGTTCGAACATCTGCCGCAGACTTTCAATCGTCGCAGCCGCACGCAGTTGCGATTAACAGTGCGGCATTCTGCCCGTCGGGCCGCGCGCATTCTGTCTCTTTCGGAACACACACGGCGCGACATTATTGAAACCTATGGTATTAATGAGGACCATGTCGACGCCATCCCGCTCGCAGCGCCTGAACACTTCGCGCCGGTCCATGACCATGCGGAACTTCAACGCGTGCGACACAATTATGGGATAGACGGCGACTATATTCTGTCAGTCGGTTCTATTCAGCCTCGCAAAAACCTTGCCCGACTTATCAAGGCTTTTGCTTCATTGCGAGGAGATGGTTCAATCGCTAAGTTGCCTAAGCTCGTGCTCGCGGGAAAGTGCGCCTGGCTTTACGATGAGACCTTGCGCGCACTCGAGGAAAGTGGGACAAAAGAGGCAGTTATTTTGACTGGATATGTCCCGGAGAGCGATCTGCCTGCACTGTATTCCGGGGCACTTTGCTTCGTTTATCCGTCCTATTTTGAGGGGTTCGGGTTGCCACCGCTGGAAGCGATGAAGTGTGGCGCTCCAGTGATTGTCGGCAACAGGACGAGCTTACCGGAAGTTGTCGACGATGCTGCGTTGTTGGTTGATCCTTTCGATGTGGAAGCCATTGGCGCCGCAATCAAACGACTCATAAAAGATTCGGAACTCCGGACGGAGCTGAGTATTAAAGGTCAGGAAAGGGCGAATGCTTTCAACTGGCTGGACACGGCGCGCAGAACCCTCGCGATTTATAAAGAAGTGGCAGGTTCTTTGTAGGGGTGGCACTCTGTGGCCACCCGATGATTGACATTCTAGTGTAACGGGCGGCCACGGAGTGCCGCCCCTACAAAACAGCCCGTAAGCGCTAAGTCAATGCGAATCGCAATTCTCGGAACTCGGGGTATTCCAGCCAGCTACGGCGGATTCGAAACATTCGCCGAGCACCTCTCGACTCGTCTCGCGGCTCGCGGTCATGAAGTGACGGTCTATTGCCGCGCGCATTATGTTTCGCCCCGGCAGCTGCAATATCATGGCGTCAGGCTCAAGGTCCTGCCCACTATCAGGCACAAGTACTTCGACACTGTCGTTCATACATTTCTTTCCGCGATTCACTCGGTTTCAAAGCGTTACGATGCTGCGTTGATTTGTAACTGCGCCAATGCCCCTTTGAGCCCGATCCTGCGGCTTGCCGGAACACCCGTGGCAATCAACGTCGACGGGCTGGAGCATAAACGGAAGAAGTGGGGTTGGCTCGCGCGCCGTTACTATCGTTTTGCTGAGTATCTATCGACCTTATTGCCTAACGAAATGGTTACGGATGCGCAGGTGATTCAGGATTATTACCTGGCCCGTCACAACGCTCCATCGACAATGATTGCTTACGGCAGCGAGGTTGAGCGCCGGCCCAATCGCGATGCGGTGCGGAAGTGGCGCGTCGAGCCAAACAGGTATGTTTTGTACGTATCTCGGCTCGAACCTGAGAACAACGCTCACCTCGTGATCGAGGCTTTTAAGAAAGTTCGGACCGCGTACCGGTTGCTGATCGTGGGCGACGCGCCGTACGCCGAACAGTATATCGACAGCTTAAAGGCCAGCGCACGCGGCGATAAACGGATCGTCTTCACCGGTTTTGTGTTTGGACAGGATTACCGTGCGCTCCAGCAAAACGCGTATTGCTACGTTCACGCGACGGAAGTTGGCGGCACTCATCCGGCGTTGCTCGAAGCGATGGGTTATGGGAACTGCGTGCTGACGCTCGCTACCCCCGAGAACATGGAGGTAGTAGGCGACGCGGGCGTTCCCTACATCGACGAATTCGATCTGGCGGAGAAATTAAAGCGGGTTTTGCGAGATGGGTCGTTGGTCCAGGCCTACCGCAACCGGGCGCAGCAACGCATTCAAAAGCACTACGACTGGGAAACAGTAGTGGACCTGTACGAACAACTCTTCGCACGCATCAGCGGTCAGGAGATGCCGGTCGACCTCACAACACACAAGCCTGAAGCCATTGAAGTCGAACTTAACCACTAAGACACAAATTTCTTCTGTGCTTTAAAGAGGGGGACCCCGCCAATTCCATCAGGAACGGGCGGGGCAAAGCGTAACGGAAAGGCGTCGGGCAAATCAGGGTGGCTTTGCAAAGCATGAGAACCGTCCAACTTTACGACGATTCATTCGGGCGGCGCGTTAGCGGGTAAATAAGGCCGTATATAAAATAACCGCCCCTCCATCCAAGAACCCTTGCTGTCCCTGAGTGTGGGAAATTATACGATTAAGCTGTAACCTGTCAAGCACAATTTTCAATCTTTCGTAAAATTTCCGTGACAGATCAGCCTTGAAGCGGTGAGAAATGTCACGAACATATCCTTCTAATGGCCTGCGCGCACTTGCTGGAGACGGTAGGATTGGCGGCGCACGGCCTCGGAAACGTTCTTATTCTGCGACAAGCTTTGCAGGTCCTTGGTCCTGATCCGGGGCAGGATATTCATTACTGTGGGGATTGGGGTCCGTGGATTTCGGGCGAGATTGTGAATGATCGGGTACGCCCGAGCCCAACTGCGGTTCATAGAAATAATCCGCAGCACTTCATCTGCCACTGTTCTCATCGCGGCGATATTCTCGACCTCCTGTTCCGTGATGCGCGGGTTTTTTACGACTGCGGAACAAACCACCTTGTTTGAATCGCGAACGAGAATGCTGCGAGCCTCGCGGTCTCCTTTCATCGCCAGTTTCATCCGGTCCTTGGTATTCATGAACATGATGCGACGGATAAGCGAGACTCTCTCCGCGCTTACACTTCCCGTTTCCAAACGTTCACTTTCAATGACGCGCTGCACGTTGGCTGAGACTTCCGCGGTCGTCTCGGCCATCAACTCATCGAAGCGCTCGGCCGGCAACCAGGTATCGTCGAGATCGGCGTCGGAGACTTCGATGTGCGCGGCGATCAACCAAGCGTCTTCGAGGCTGAGCTCTCCGGCTGCGGTGGTTAGTTCCGCGGCTTCAAAGAACTCAGCCGCGGCATTTTGACCTCGCGCCCTTAACTCGTCCGCAATCTGTCGCGCACCGCGCTCTTTCTCGAAGAACTCTTCGCGTGTTTCACGCGCGCGTCGTTCAGCTTCGCTGCTGCGTGCCGGATTGCCGAGGATCGCTTCGATGATTTCAGGGCAGCGAACCAATCGCTGTTGATTGATAGTGAGCAACTCTAAAAGCGAACTATGCGATGTCGTTGCGGCTAACTTAGCGAGGGCGTGATCCGGAGTGTGCGTGTTGAGGATTGTCGCTTCGTAGATTTCCTGTGTGCCGTCAGCTTGCGTGGCGAGATACGCTAGAACATTCGGCGCCGTGTCCTGCCCGGTGGCAGCAACCATAAGATCTTCGGCATTCTCAGCCTTCAGCGT
>DATENQ010000495.1:0-21370 GCA_035275005.1 Pyrinomonadaceae bacterium
GCGTTTATGGCCGCGCGGGAAAGATAAGCTTCAGGATTTTTTGACCAGTCGTACTCGTCCTGGCCCTTGACGAGCCTCAGAAAGACGGTCTGGAGCACATCTTCGGCGTCGGCGGCACTGCCCGTAATACGCTGTGCGGTCCGAAAAACTCGGCCGTGATGTGCCTGGAAAAGGTTTTCCAGCTCGCTGGCGGGTTGATTTTCCACTAATCGCAAGGGTTTAACTGCTGCCTGCAAGGGTGTTCTCCTTCGTCTACACCCTGATAGACGAAGGGTTTAAGGCTTTATTAACACCCTTAGGCACAGATTTTGAGAGTTTAGTGTGGAAACGCCCGCCGCAGCTACTATTTAAACGGATGTCCCGGGATTTTTCTCAACGCTTCGTTCGACGGATCCACCATTAATCCGGCTAATTCCAAAGCAATTGCACCGAGAATAGGCTCAGTATTGTCAGGTCCGAAGATCACTCGCGTTTGAATGGTGTCGTCCATAAACGACATTTCGGCATAGCCAACCTCGAAGTCCTGTAATTCTCCTGTAGCTAGCTCGTATGTCCGTTTGTCTATGGGCAAAATTCCCAGTCGTCTCAGTACAGAAGTACTAATCATTGAGTCTGTAGCGCCGGTATCGACAAGTAAGGTTTGAGAAAGTGCTTCTTTAGAACCAGGTTTGCGTAGTTCAACCGCAACACGTGTGAGGCCCATCTTGCGTTCTCCTTTAGGTTTGAGTTTGAGTGTCATGGTGCGAATACTACATCATCCGCAGTTGGGAGTAAACTGAGTTTATTCGTTTTTCCGCTTCGGCAGCTTGTGACGAACGCGGATGGCGGCGAAGCAGTTCGCGCCAGGCGGTGCCGTCGTAGTGAAAGCGTTTGGTTGATTTGTCGAAGATGAAGCCAACGCGCTGCCGGTTGTAGCGATCGAGACCAGGGTGATTGAGGTAGTAACTGAATTCTGGCGCCTCGCCCGGTCCTTCTTTTAATCTCCGTGCGGCGTCGATAGACAATCTAGCAGCAATTCCTTCCGCCGTGTCGCCAAGCAACAGCAGCACCTCCGGACGCAAAGGCGAACGTGGAAAGTGATCCAGAAAGATTCGTGCGCGTGCGATTCGATCAAATCCACTAGAAGCATGGATCAGACGCACGAGCCTCTGATCGTCACCGGTACGTGACGGCGACGCAACGGCTTCACGTTGAATCCATCCGTGCGTACGGCTCGTGACGTTCACCAGAAAGAACACGATCCCGTCAGGGCTCGTTTTCACGGATCGCACTGCCACCAACCGTCCGCGACCGAGCCGGCGCACGAGTCTTCCGTTGAGCTGCGGTGTAGCGCGCAGCGCAGCAAGCCGTTCATCGACAACAACGGCCAGACGGCCTCCGGTCGGTGGCTTTCTTTGCTGAGTAAAAACTGTGTTTGGATCAAAAAGAATGAGAAGCAGACAAAGCGTGAGCTTGTGAGGAATCATAATGTTTCTCCAATTCGTGAGGTATTTATAGGTCCTATAGGACTTATCGGTCCTATTCTTACACAGCAGCTATTCTCTCGCGAAACGGCGCGTGATGAAAATGGCAGATCGCAACCGCCAGCGCATCCGCCGCATCATGCGGCGACGGCACGCTCTTCAGCTTCAGCAGCAGACGCACCATCTCCTGCACCTGGTGCTTCTCCGCATTCCCATATCCAACCACCGTCTGCTTAATCAGGCGCGGTGAATACTCGTGAATCTCAAGCCCCGCACGCTCCGCCACCAGCAACACCACACCACGCACTTGCCCCAACTTCATGCTGACCTTGACGTTGGTCGCAAGAAACGCATCTTCAAGCGCACACGCATCAGGTCGATGCTGCGCAATCACTTCTTCCAACCCATTACATATCCGCAGCAACCGCGCCGAAAACGGCAGGCTTGACGGTACACGGACTGCTCCAAACGCAACCAGCGAATACCGGCGTCCGTCACCTTCGACAACACCCCATCCTGTCGTTTGGCTTCCCGGATCAACTCCTAAGATGCGCATCGCGCGAAAGTATACCCTCAGCGCAAAGGTCAAAACCATAACTTCGTGATATTCTGAGTTATCCGTCAAATCCCCCTGCTTGGTGTGTAAACATTTCATACGTTCGTCATGAGTGAGTTCTTAGAATCGCTGGTTTCACTCGTCCGCAAGCCCGCGGGCTATATGGACGAGAAACCCTTTCAGGCTGAGTTCTTCAGTGTCGAACGCCTTGAGCAGTACGCACAGACGCTCGCAGCTCAACACAAAACCGTCACCCGCAAAGGCCGCGCGCAATTACTTCCACGACTCGAAGACAACGGCCGGAGACTCGAAGCCGCTTACAAGGCGCTGGTCGAAGCACTGCGGCAAGGCCGCGCGATCTCACCCGCGGCGGAATGGCTAGTCGACAACTATCACATCGTCGAGGAACAACTGCGCGAGATTCGCCAGGACCTTCCAAAGAGCTACTATCACGAACTGCCAAAACTCGCCGAAGGCGAACTCCAGGGCCACCCGCGGATCTATTCAGTCGCACTCGAGCTGATCGCACACACCGACTCGCGCCTCGAAACAAAAACGCTGCAACGATTTATCCGCTCGTACCAAACCGTCGCGCCGCTCTCGATTGGTGAATTGTGGGCGGTCGCTATCACGCTGCGTCTCGCACTGGTCGAAAACCTGCGCCGCCTCGCCATCACCATCGCCCGTGCGCGCGCGGAACGCGAAGAAGCCGACAAACTAGCGGACAAGCTGCTCGAACTCGCTTCGCTTCAACCTGCGGGCATCATGCCGGCCATAACCGAACGTCTCGGCAAACGAGAAGAGCTGCCACAGACGTTTGTGGTCCAACTCGTACAACGACTACGCGAACAGCATCCTTCCGTCATGCCGGTGATGGATTGGATTGAAAAACAATTGGCGAAGACAGGCACCAGCATCGAGCAGATAATTCATGCTGAACACCAACGCCAGGCAGGCGCACAGGTGACCGTCGGAAACATCATTACCAGCATGCGTCTCCTCTCTACGCTCGACTGGAACGACTTCTTCGAAAAAGTCAGTTTGATCGAACCGCTGTTAGGGAAAGATCCGGCAGGCGTGTATTCGCGAATGGAGTTTGCCTCGCGCGATCGCTACCGTCACGTCATCGAACGCATCAGCAAACGAACACGAGCGAGCGAGCTGGAGATCGCTGAAGCTGCCGTCAATCTCGCCGCCAAAACAAAAGAAGAGTCAGGCCCGAAAAAACACGTCGGCTATTTCCTCATCGACACTGGCTTAACCCTTCTCGAAAACAATTTCGGTTATCAACCACGGTCAGGCGAACGTTTGCGTCGCTTTCTGCTGCGACATGCTACCGGGACATACCTCGGCACACTCACGTTTCTGACCCTGCTCGTCATGAGTCTGCTGCTTTACGCGATGTATGCTCACGGCGCTGGTTGGCAAATGTTGATTGTGACTGCACTGCTCGCCTTAATTCCCGCAAGCGACCTTGCGCTCACCGTGCTCAACTGGGATCTCACACACTTCTTCGCGCCACGTTTGCTGCCGCGCATGGATACGGCCAAGGGCATTCCCGCGGAAGCTGCAACCTTCGTAGTGGTTCCGACCATATTCCTGAACGAGTCGCAAGTTCACGGACTGGTTGAACGACTCGAGGTCCATTACCTCGCCAACCAGGACGAGCACGTTTATTTCGCTTTGCTCGGCGACTTCCCTGACGCTACATCGGAAGAAACTCCGACTGACTCAAACCTCCTTGCGATAGCGCAAAGCGGCATCGACGCACTGAATCGCCGGCACGGCAACGAACGATTTCATCTTTTCCATCGCCGTCGACAGTCGAATCCGGGCGAGAACAAGTGGATGGGATGGGAAAGAAAGCGCGGCAAGCTCGAAGAGTTCAATCGCCTGCTTCGCGGCGCACAAGATACGAGCTTCGTCGTGCGCACCGCCGGCGATGCGCTACTGAAATCTATCCGTTACGTAATAACGCTCGACTCCGACACTCAACTGCCGCGTGACGTCGCGCGCAAGCTCGTCGGCGCTGCCATCCACCCGCTCAATCAACCCAGCATCGATCCGGCGACAAACCGCGTCACGCACGGCTACGGAATCCTGCAGCCACGCGTGAGCATCTCGCTCGCGAGTGCGTCGAGTTCGAAGTTTGTCCAGATCTTTTCCGGCTACACCGGCATCGATCCTTACACCACTGCAGTTTCCGACGCTTACCAGGACTTCTTCGGTGACGGAAACTTCACCGGCAAAGGTCTCTACGACGTCGACGCTTTTCAAAACACACTCGATAACCGCGTTCCAACAAACTCGCTGCTGAGCCACGATCTGTTCGAGTCACTATTCGCGCGCGCCGCACTAACCACCGACATCGAGCTACTCGACGACTATCCCGCTTCGTACGAAGGCTACGCCAAGCGCGCGCATCGCTGGACGCGCGGCGACTGGCAAATCATGCGCTGGCTCTTTCCGACGGTGCGTGACGGCGAGGGTCGAAAAGTGCGCAACGTGCTACCGCTCATGGCGCGCTGGAAGATCCTCGACAATTTGCGTCGCAGTGTCGTCGCGCCGTCGTTGTTGCTGTGGCTTGTCGCTTCGTGCGCGTTGTTTCCGGGCCGGCCGTGGCTGTGGTCTCTCTTTGTTTTTCTGGTCATCGCGTTTCCTGTCCAGCTGCACGTAACTACAGGTCTGTTGATGCACCCGCGCGGAATTCCCTGGACCAGCCATTTCTGGAGTGTCTGGGGCGACTTTCGCACCAACATCGCGCAGATAGCCCTCTCGTTTGTTTTCCTGGCGCACCAGGCGTGGCTGATGTGCGACGCGATTATTCGCGCGCTCTATCGCCAATTGATCTCGCGAAAGAAATTGCTCGAGTGGGTGTCAGCAGCAGAAACTGAACAGTCAGCACGAAACACTCTCGGGTCGTTCGTTCGCTTCATGTGGGCCGCTCCGGTGTTGTCGTTAGCTGTACTCGGACTCACGTTAGCTTTCAAGCCGTCAGGTCTGCCGGTGATGGGCCCACTCGCAGTCATCTGGGTGATCTCACCCTTGATTGCCTACCTGGTCAGCAAACCGCGACCAGCCGAACGAAAACTTTTGAGCGCGGAAGACGCTTCCTTCGCGCGCGTGATCGCACGTCGAACCTGGCGTTTCTTTGAAACCTTCGTCGGCGCTGAAGACAACTGGCTACCCCCTGATAACTACCAGGAAGATCCGGCGCCGATCGTTGCGCATCGCACATCTCCGACAAACATCGGCTTGTTGCTCCTGGGCACGTCAGCGGCGCGCGACCTCGGTTACGTCGGCGCACTAGAGTTCGTCGAACGCGAAGAGCTGACGTTTGGCACGATGGACAAGCTGGGCCGCCTGCACGGACATTTCTTCAACTGGTACGACACAAAAACTCTCGAGGCGCTACTGCCGCAATACATCTCGACTGTCGACAGCGGCAATCTCGCCGGACACCTGCTCGCAGTAAAGCAAGCCTGCATCGAGTTTCCCGACAAGATTCTATTTGACGAATTTGTCATCGAGGGATTTAAGGACACGATCGACGCGATCGCCACTGAAGCCTTGTCGCTCGGCAGCACTCGACAGCGTACCGAAGTCGTGACTGTCAGACAGTTGCAGGACGAGATCGCCGCCTGTCGCGAATTACTAAAGGTCGAACCCGGCGAGAACCTCCAACAGTGGATCGTGCTTTTCGACTCTCTCGGCCGTCGTGCATCCGAAATCGAAGATATCGTAAACGCGCTGGCCCACGAGCACGGCGAAGTTGGTTTCAAAGAGTTGCGATCGTGGGTTGGAGCGCTGCAACACCAGATCGATTGTCGTCGCCGAGACGCGGAAGCGCTCACGAACTGGGGCCGCTTACTTTCTTTAGCGGAAACGGAGATCGGAAACACACACAAAGACTGGGCGCCCATCCTCAAACTACTCCAGAGTGTTCCGACACTCGCCGAGATCCCGCAACTCTGCGATCGAGCCCTCGTCCAACTCGCGGCCATGCAGGAGCATGTGGCGCCGGATTTGGCGCAAACCGCGGCAAGACTTACGAAGGCACTCGAACAATCAGCCGGCGCTTCAGCCGACACGCTTTCGCGTGTGAGCCGTCTCGCGCGGCGTTGCGATCAAATCGTCGAGGAGATGGATTTCTCGTTTCTCTTCGACGTTGAGCGCAAACTGTTCACGATCGGCTACAACGTCACCGCTTCACGCGCTGATGATTCCTATTACGATCTACTAGCTTCCGAAGCGCGTCTCGCCAGCTTTGTCGGTATCGCCAAAGGCGACGTGCCACAACAACACTGGTTTCGCATGGGGCGCGCGCTCACGAAGGTCGATGGCGGACGCGCGTTGATCTCCTGGACCGGCACGATGTTCGAATACCTGATGCCGCTGCTGGTGATGAAGAATTATTCGGCGACGTTGTTGTCCGAAACTTATCGCACAGTTGTCGAACGCCAGATCGAATACGGTGAGGAGCGCGGCGTGCCGTGGGGCATCTCGGAAGCCGGTTACAACGTGCGCGATCTTCACCTCAACTATCAATATGGACCATTCGGCGTTCCCGGTCTCGGTCTGAAGCGCGGCTTGATTGAGGATCTCGTGGTCGCGCCTTACGCAACGATGCTGGCGCTGAGTGTCGATCCGGCTGCGGCAATGAGCAATCTGCGCCGGCTGCGAAAGGAAGGCGCTTTTGGACCATACGGCTTCTACGAGTCGATCGATTACACGGCGGAGCGCCTGCCTGAAGGTCAAAAGTTCGTCCTGATCCGCGCCTTCATGGCGCACCATCAGGGCATGAGTCTTGTCTCACTCGCGAACATTCTTCACGAAGATCTCGGGCCCAGACGTTTTCACTCCGAACCCGTCGTGCAGGCGACCGAATTGCTCTTGCAGGAGCGCATCCCCGTCGGCGTCCCTGCGGCACACCCACGTGCGGAAGAAGTCCTGACCGGACGCGTCGCCTCACAACACCTGCCGGGAATGATCACGCGCGTTTACGAGTCAGCAGATCTGTCGACACCGCGTACACAGTTGCTCTCGAATGGCACCTACAACGTGATGATCACGACCGCCGGTTCAGGTTATTCACGTTCGGAAGGGAATGCCGTCACGCGCTGGCGTGAAGACGTGACGCGAGACAACTGGGGCGCGTTCATCTACCTGCGCGACGTGCGCAGCGGCGCGGTTTGGTCCGCCGGGCATCAACCGGTGCGGCGACGACCACAGTCGTATCAGGTTGCCTTCTCCGAGGAAAAGGCCGACTTCCGCCGTATTGACTCCGGCATCGCCACGCGCATGGAAGTGGTTGTTTCAGCCGAGGACAACGCCGAAGTACGTCGCATTTCTTTGACGAATCTCTCTTCGCGCACTCGCGAGATCGAATTGACCAGTTACGCTGAAGTCGTGCTCAACACGCCCGACGCTGACAACGCGCACCAGGCCTTCAGCAATCTCTTTGTCGAGACGGAGTTCTTTGCCGGCGAGAACGCGATCCTCGCTCATCGTCGCGTGCGTTCGTCTGAAGACAAACCGATCTGGGGAATTCACGTCGTCGTTGCCGAAGGCGAACTGGTAGGCGCAACGCAATATGAAACCGATCGCGGGCGATTCCTCGGACGCGGGCGAACTGCGAGTAATCCGATCGCGGTCATGGAAGATCGTCCGCTTTCAAACACGACCGGCGCCGTGCTCGATCCCGTATTAAGCCTCCGGCGGCGCGTGAGAATTCAGCCGAATCAAACAGTGCGGTGCGCGTTTAGCACGGCCGTGGCACATTCGCGCGAAGAAGCAATGGCGCTGGCTGACAAGTATCACGATCCGAATATCTTCGAGCGCGAATTGCGCCTGGCATGGACCAAGGCTCAAGTCGAGATGAGTCACCTCAAGATGGATTCGGAAGAGGCGCACCTTTTTCAACGTCTCGCGGCGCGCATTCTCTACTCCGATCCTTCATTACGCCCGCGCCCGCACGTGCTCGCGCTCAACACCAAAGCACAATCGAGCCTCTGGGCTTACGGCATCAGCGGCGACTTGCCAATCGTCGTCGTCAGGATCAGCAAAGCCGATGACCTGCGAACGGTGCGGAAGCTCGTGCGCGGTCACGAGTACCTGCACTTCAAGGGTCTCAAAATCGATCTCGTAATTCTGAACGATACGCCGACCAGCTACCTTAAGTTGCTGGACCAGGAACTGCAAACGATCGTGCGGACCAGTGGCCTGCAAGGCTTGCAGGACAAACCGGGCGGAGTTTACCTGCGACAGGCGGATCAGATGCCGGAAGCGGATCGTATTCTGCTACACGCCGTCGCGCGTGTCGTGATCGTTGCCGAGCGGGGCTCGTTCGAGGATCAGCTCGAGCGACCAGGCGTTCAGGAGCCATTACCGGCTCCTTTAGTGCCGCGGCTGCCTTCGCAAACTTATCCTGAAATGACATTGCCGCCGCCCGATCTATCCTTCTTCAACGGGCTGGGCGGTTTTCATCAGGGCGGCCGTGAGTACGTGACGCATCTCGGCGCTGAACAGTGGACGCCCGCGCCCTGGTCCAACGTGATCGGCAACTCAGTCGAGTTCGGATTTCAGATAACGGAAACGGGCGGCGGGTGTACCTGGTCAGTCAACAGCCGCGAGAACCGTATCACGCCGTGGTCCAACGACGCGGTCAGCGATCCGCTGGGTGAAGTCGTCTACCTGTGCGATGAAGATACCGGCACCGTCTGGTCTGTCACGCCTTTGCCGGTTCGCGAGCGAGAGCCGTACATAATCAGGCACGGCCAGGGCTACAGCGTTTTTGAACACACCAGTCACGGCATCTCGCAGGAGCTGCTCGTGTTTGTGCCGCTCGATGCTCCGGTGAAGATCTCGCTGCTGCGTTTGCGCAATCGCACGGGCCGGAAACGTCGACTGTCAGTGACCAACTACAACGAACTGGTGCTCGGCGTCTCAAGATCTTCGTCAGCGCCTTACATCATCACCGAGATCGATCAAGAAGCATCCACGATATTCGCGAAGAACCCTTTCAATAACGAATTTGCCGAGCGCGTCGCGTTTGTCGCTTCGAGTGAAGGATTTTCCAGTGCAACGTGCGATCGCAAAGAGTTCATCGGTCGCAACAGTTCGCTGGAAACGCCGGCTGCGCTCAGGCGCGCAGGACTCGCCGGACGCGATGGCGCGGGTCTCGATCCCTGCGCCGCGATTCAAACGACCATCGAGCTGGCGCCGAACGAAGCGCGCGAGGTTTTCTTCCTGCTCGGCGAGGAGGGGTCGAAGGCCGCCGCGCAAGCTGTTGTCGACAACTTCCGGCAACCAGGAAAAGTAAACGCAGCGTTTGAGAAAGTGCTGGCGCATTGGGATGAGCTGCTCGGGACGATCGAAGTGCGCACACCGGACACGGCGTTGGACACGATGCTCAATCGCTGGTTGCTGTATCAAACGCTTTCGTGTCGTATCTGGGCGCGGACTGCGTTTTATCAATCCGGAGGCGCGTTTGGTTTTCGCGATCAATTGCAGGACGTCATGGCGCTCGTCTACAGCAGTCCTGCGATTGCGCGTAAACAGATCGTGCTGACAGCTCAGCATCAGTTCAAGGAAGGTGACGTACAACATTGGTGGCATCCGCCGAGTGGCAGAGGCGTGCGCACGAGGATCTCCGACGACTTGCTGTGGCTGCCGTTCGTGACCGCGTTTTACGTCAGCGTCACTGGCGACGCTTCGGTCCTCGAAGAGGTAGTTCCCTTTCTCGAACAGCCGGCGCTCACACCCGATCAGCATGAGGTCTACACTCAGCCTGCCGTGTCGGAGGAATCAGCATCGATTTACGAACACTGTGCTCGTGCTATCGACCGTAGCCTCCCCCTCGGCAAACACGGACTGCCGCTGATGGGCAGTGGCGACTGGAACGACGGCATGAATCGTGTCGGGATTAACGGCAAAGGCGAGAGTGTCTGGCTCGGTTGGTTTCTCTACATGACCATCGCTACTTTTATGCCGCACGTTGATTCGCACAAGCAGAAGATGCGCGGCAATCGCTATCGCAAGCACCTGGATAACCTGCGGAAGTCGCTTGAAGAAAAGGCCTGGGACGGCGACTGGTATCGCCGCGCTTATTTTGACGACGGCACGCCGTTGGGCTCGGCGCGGAATGAAGAATGTCGTATCGACTCGATTGCGCAGTCGTGGGCGGTGATTTCCGGCGCTTCGGATCCGTATCGCATGGGACGCGCGATGGCTGCGGTTGAAGAGTACCTGATCAGGCGCGGTGATGGTCTGGTGATTCTGTTCACGCCGCCGTTTGATAAAGGCGCGCTCGATCCGGGTTATATAAAAGGATACGTTCCGGGCGTGCGTGAAAACGGCGGGCAGTACACGCACGCAGCGATCTGGACCATGATCGCGTATTCGATGCTCGGCGACGGCGAGCGGGCCGGCGAGCTCTTCACGTTGCTCAATCCGATCAATCACTCTTCAACGCGCGCCGGGCTGCACAAGTACAAAGTCGAGCCTTACGTTGCAGTGGGCGATGTTTACGCGGTGCCGCCGCATAACGGTCGTGGTGGCTGGACGTGGTACACGGGATCGGCCGGTTGGATGTATCGCGCAGGGCTTGAGTCGATACTCGGATTCAAACTGCAACACGAGCGGCTCGAGATCAATCCCTCCGTGCCGCGCTGGTGGCGCGAGTTTGAGATCACTTACCGGCGCGGGCGCGCGGTTTACAGGATCAAGGTAGAGAATCCGCTTGGTGTCAGTCGTGGCGTTGTGAATGTTGAGGTTGATGGAGTGGCGCAGATCGGCGAGGCGATCACACTAGTGGACGATGAGAAGACGCACAACGTTCGAGTTGTGATGGGTGAGCCGGTTAAAACTGAAGAATCCGTTGCCCAGCAGGCTAAGGCATAATCACGCTGCTGCCATATCCGCTTCGCTGATATCAAAATTCGCTGAAACCTTCTGCACGTCGTCGTGGTCCTCCAGCGCTTCCATCAGCTTTAACATTTGGCGCGCGTCTGCGCCTTCGAGTCGAATGTAGTTCTGCGGCATCATTTCGACTTCAGCGACTTGCGGTTCGATGCCGGCTCCTTTAACTGCTGTTAGAACGGCATCGAAAGCGTCAGGTGAAGTGATGATCTCGAAATTGTCTTCGTCGTCGCGCAGATCGTCGGCACCCGCCTCGATCGCGAGCTCAAACAGCTCTTCTTCGGATCGTCCGGCTTTCTCGACGACGATGTAACCCTTCTTGTCAAACATCCAACCCACTGAGCCGCTCTCACCGAGGTTGCCGCCATTTTTTGAGAAGAGATGACGAATCTCCGCCACCGTGCGGTTGCGGTTGTCAGTCATCGACTGGATCAGCAACGCCACGCCGCCTGGGCCGTAACCTTCATAAGTGATCTCTTCGTAGTTGACGCCCTCTTCTTCGCCCGTGCCACGACGGATCGCGCGCTCGATCGTGTCGTTGGGCATATTTCCGCCCTTGGCGTCGAGGATCGCCTTGCGCAAACGAGCGTTGGCGTCTGGATCGCCACCGCCGGAACGCGCCGCGACGGTTATCTCTTTAATAAACTTCGTGAACAGTTTGCCGCGCTTGGCATCGAGCGCGCCTTTCTTGTGCTTAATACTATGCCATTTCGAATGTCCGGACATTTGAATTGAATCCTTCTGGAATGGGTCGTCAGGGTCGGCAATATATCACAACGCGGCAGCAGCAAACAGCACTGTAGGCAGCCTGTAATAAATCTTTGTGTGAACTTTTGTGTTGACAGGTGATCTGACCGAGGAGTAGAGTGCGGCCCACTCCCCGTAATTTGCGTGTGACACTCTTAAGCTTCACGTAACCAAAATTCTCAACTCGCGGTCTAACGAACGAGCCCAGGGCGGATTTCCGAATAAGCGCACCTCCTCCCCCAAGACATGCGCACTCAATTTACGAGAACCTCGCATTCAAGGAGAAAGTATGTTCCTTCGCTGGAAGATGGTCCTGCTCTGGACCTTACCTGTTGTCATCCTCGCGTGTGCAGTCAGCGCAGTTCTCATACGCGGCACCTCATCACAAAATCCAGTTCAACCCCGCACTGGAAAGACGAGAAACCTTTCGTTGCAGCCGGAAGCGTTCAAGTTGAGTCGCCGTTTGGGCAACAGGTTTGCATCGTCCCGCGAGACTTCCTCGACACTGGCAGGAACATTGATTACCGGAACTCTCCGGCAGGAGGTCAATGTCGTTCGGAAGCAAACCTCCAGTGGCGAGGAGGTGGGAATCGGAGTAGCCGGTGCAGCGCTGACGTGGAGCGATGCGGAAGGCCCAGGAGCGTCGGGCGCCAATGTTAACGAAGGGCAACGCATGTTAATTGAGCGGTTGGTGCTCGACAGCCCGGACCAATTCGTGCTGGCGCAGTTGCGCGGGGCTAGTTACTACACAGTGGCCCATGACGTTAGAGATGATCCTGGCGGGAGCGACAATTACGACGGCCCTCTCTGGGATGTTGTGCGCGTGACTGAGCCTGAAACAGACCGCGGGCGCCGGCCGCTAAGCAACTCGCGACTGTATTACCTCAACGTGCAAACCGGCTTAATCGACAAGATTGTCTCTGAATTCAGAGGAGAGAAGATAGAGGCAAACGTGCGGCAATGGGTTGACCAGGGCGGCGAGAAAATTCCCGCGCACATTGTTTGGAAACGCGGCAACGAAACGGTCCAGGAGTTTAACTTAAGCAGTTTTACGGTGCAGCCTCAGCCCTAACGGAGTAGCCTCATGAAAACGCCCAGCCTTCCTCTCTTCGTATTTAGCGCAATAGTTTTGCTGTTTTTGCCGTCTGTGCTGGTGGCACAAACAACCGCGGCGCGGCCCGACCGCGGAATCATGCCGGGCGCTTCGTATTCCGTGTCGGACATTGAAAACATCAGTCTGACAAACGGCAACGTTCAGTTAACGATTCCGCTCGCCTCATTGCCGCCGATTGCGGGAGGCAAACTCAAGTTCACGCTGAATGCGGTCTATAACAGCAAACTGTGGAACATCACGCGCCAGGAGGAGCGGCGGGGATTTCTTGATGGTTGCCCAAGTTGGGTAATTGATACACCCCAACTCAGCGACTTGGGTGGTTGGAGAATTCCGGTGGGCTATCAGATCGTCTTCCGCAATGCCCATGATGATTTTGATTATGAAATGCCGGCGCAACCGCCGACACCGGACTGCGAAACGGACGTTCAGGAGCAGGCACGACTGCAAAGCCAGTACTATCGCGCCATCCTCATTACGCCTGACGGCGCCGAGCACGAATTGCGGCCTACCGACAACTATGCGACCTATGGTGGCACGCGCTCTTACTTGCTGAACTACTACAAAGACACTCCCAACACCGTCGGCTCACCGATGCGGTATTACTCGTTTGATGGAAGTTTTCTGTATGCGGTGATCAACCCGTCGAGCAACCCAACGAGTTGGACCGTTTACATGAACGATGGAACACGAATCGTCCAATCCAGCAACGGCATCCAGAGAATCACGGACACAAATGGCAATAGCATCAAGATCTTTTCGGACGCAAACGGGACGCACATTCAGGACGAGCATACGTCGCGCGAGATCAGGGTCTACGACAATAAAGTCTGGTACAAAACGGTAACGGGCCTGGACCAGAGTATAGACATCGTGATGGGCAGTACTCAGGTGCAGGGAAAGATCTATCAGGTAAACGACTGGAGTCCCACCGGAGGCGAAACTGGTGGCGGATTTGTTTGCCAGCGAAACGAGCTTTTGACAACCGCGGTTCCTGTCATCCGTGAGATCGTTTTCCCGGCAACTGAGCCCGGTGTCTCACCTTTGCGTTACAGCTTCAGTTACAATTCAGATACAACCACCACCGCTACCGATAACTGGCGGTTAAGCTGCGGCATGGCCCCACAGTCGTATACGAGGACGGTATCGAACGGCATGGGCGAGCTGAGCCAGGTCACGACACCTACCGGAGCAGTCATAAAATACAGCTACAGCAAGTCGGCCATGCATAACTTTTCTCTGGACGTGAATGACATTCCCCGCGCGACGGTGACGCAGAAGCAGGTCATTCACGATGGTATTACCGACACCTGGACTTACGACATCAACGAAGCTACAGGTTCCGGAGGAGTGGTGACGGCTCCGGACGGCTCAGTGACGGCGGAAACATGTTATCCACACGATCCTGCCTGGGCACAATTTTTTGGTTATGCGAACACCCTCGGGGGGCTGGTATACCGATCGTCAAGATCAAACAAAGAGGTGGTGGAGCGCCACTGGACCACGTTGCCCTTCAGCGGCGCCAACACCGGCATTGCCGGAAACTCCGGGATAGCGACGTTCAATCCGGTAGTCGACGTAGAGTACCTGACGCTGTTGGACGACACTCCCAATCACAATCCGCTAAAGATGTCGGCAAAAAAGTTTCAATACGACTTCAATGGGAATCTCACGCAGCAGATTGATTACGACTGGTTCAATCCGTCGCTCGTGAGTCGCGACGCCGCTGGCGTGCCAACCGGTGTGCCCGCAAGCGCGACAGTGCTGCGGACCACGAACTACACTCATTACAACCAGGCTGCCACGGCAAGCTCCGCGAACGTCTATGCCAAACGCTCGCTTACAACCGTCACTCCACTGATCTTGAATGCGCTGCAGCAAACAACACTCGGGCCGAGCATCGTGCAGCTCAGTTACGATGGACAGGCGTACGGCGTCGCTCCGACGGTAGGCAACCTTACCGCTAAAAGCGTTTGGGCCAATCTCGACAACAAGTGGATCACGACGAGCAGCACCTATGACGTGTATGGGAACGTCGTCACGGCGACGGATGGACGAGGCAAGGTCACGCAATACTTCTTCGACGACACCACGCACGCCTTGCCGACCCGTGTTGTGGTTGATCCGCAGAACGCCACCGGAACCCAAACGACCACAACGGTCTACGACTATGCGACCGGTCTGGTGACTTCAGTAACCGATCCGAACAATGCCCTATCGACAATCGGCTACACGAATCAGTTATTAAACACGATAGATCCATTTGGCCGGCCCGGCGTTACCATTGGCCCGCTGGTTAATGCCGGCGGCGTCAATCAACATCATCGCGTGACCAACACTTACGAGGATCATTTGCGCCGCGTGGTGGTCGCTTCCGACCTCAACGCTGAAAATGACAAGTTGCTCAAGACTCGCACCACCGCCGATATGCTGGGCCGCCCTGTATTGACGGAACAGACCGAGGACAGCACAAACTACACGCTCTATACTCTGCAAGCTTACGCGCAGGGAGGCCGGATAAGCTTCGCCTCCAGTGTGATGCGCACGGGGGTCGCGTCTACGACTGACTCCTGGACACGGGTGACAAACGACAGTTTGGGTCGCCCGATTGAAGTGGCCACTTTCGGCGGCGCCACACAACCGCCGAATACAGGAACAACAGCAACTGCTTCAGGCACGGTTACCACAGTCTATGACGGGAATTTCACTACCGTTACAGATCAGGCCGGAAAGTTAAGACGCAGCCTCGTTGATGCCGTTGGTCGTCTGATCCGCGTTGACGAACCCGACGGCGCGAACAATCTGGGTTCCACCGCCGCTCCCGTGCAACCAACCAGTTATGCCTACGATGTCTTTGGCAATCTGACCACCGTCACACAAGGCTCACAGACGCGCACCTTTACTTACGATTCACTATCGCGTCTGCGTCAGGCTGTAAACCCGGAGAGTGGGACGGTCAGTTATCAGTACGATGATAATGGGAATCTCCTGGTGAAGACCGATGCGCGCACTGTTTCGACGCATTTTGAATACGACGCGCTTAATCGCCTCACACGTCGCTGGTACAACGGCTCGAATGCTGTTGCTTCGACCACCCACAATAGTCCCTCATTGCCCTTTGGCGTGGGTGCTACGGATGAAGCGAAGTTCAAATATGATTCGGCCCTAACGACGGTAGGCGCGCCAATTTATACAATCGGAGCTGCCAAAGGGCGTTTGGTAGCCGTGACTCACGGGGCAGGTACGAATGGTGACTATTATGCTTATGACGCGCTGGGACGTGCGACGCTGAAGATCCAGCAAACCGGGTCAGTCAATTATCAAGTGACTGCGAGTTACAACCTCTCAGGCGCGATCGGCACGCTTACGTATCCTTCGGGTCACACCGTCACCAACACATACGATCAGGCCGGTCGACTGGCGGCTTTAAGTGGCAACCTCGGCGACGGGTCTAATCGCAGTTACGCCAGCGGCATTCTCTACGCCCCTACCGGTGGTTTAGTGAAAGAGCAGTTTGGCGCCAACACTGCGCTGTATCACAAATCGATCTACAACAGCCGCGGCCAGTTGTTCGATACGCGGCTCAGCAGCGTGAACGATCTGTGGGATTGGAATCGCGGCCGGCTGATTCTGTACTACAGCGGCAATCATCAGTGGGGCCAGAGTGGCACGGACAATAACGGTAACGTACTGTTTGCCGAAACATGGATACCGCCCGAGAATGCCACCCTGGACCAGGCTGAAACGCTTTCGGAACAAAGCTATGAGTACGACTCATTGAACCGGCTCAAGAGCGTCACGGAACAACGAATAAGCGTCAGTAACGGCTGGGTTTGGCAGCCGCAGTTTAAGCAAAGTTACAATTACGACCGCTACGGGAACCGCACCATTAAAACCGCTCCCGCAGACACCTGGGGCACGGGAATTAATAACCGGAGTTTCGAGGTTCAGACGGCAACCAATCGGCTTTATTCCCCCGGTGACCTTGCGTTAACGGATTCGCAAAGACGGATTCGGTACGACGCTACCGGAAACCAGACGAAGGACACATACACCGGCTACGGCAACGCGAACTTTGATGCTGAGAATCGCATCATTACGATTCAGGACAATCTCGGCGGCACTACAACTTACAACTACAACGCTGACGGCCAGCGCACGCGCCGGAATATCAACAATCAGGAGACGTGGCAAGTCTACGGATTTGGTGGCGAGTTGCTGGCGGAGTATGCGGCTAATGGCGCAGCCGGCAGCCCGCAGAAGGAATATGGTTATCGCAATGGTGAGCTCTTGATTTCAGCGTCGCGACCAAGCTGTGGCGCCGGTTACCAGGGTACAAAATCCTGGGGGGCCACCAGTCCCGCGCTCGGGCACCTGGTCGGACATCAGGAAGGCAGTGACTGGGTGACAACTGTCAGCGGCGATGCAGCCGGGCACGTGTCTTATGGTCCGTATGACAATACTTTCGGGCAAGGTTATCACAACGCCAAGTTCCTGCTGCAGATCGATAACACGAGCGGCTCGGATGTAGTGGCTACTGTTGATGTAGTAACCGGGTTAGGGGCAACGATTTTGGCCCAACGGCAAATCCGGCGTAATGAATTCAGCGCCGCCAATCAATGGCAATGGTTTACCCTGGAGTTCGACAATCCCTGCTTCGGCTTAGTCGAGGCCAGAGTTTATTGGCATGACACGGTGAACATGAGGCTCAACCAGGTGACCATAACCGGGCTAAATAGCGCGGGAGCTACGGTGCAATGGATGGTAACCGATCATCTCGGCACGCCTCGCCTGATCGTAGACCAAACGGGAACTCTGGCGCATACCAAGCGGCACGATTATCTTCCCTTCGGCGAAGAATTATTCGCACCCGCCGGCGGCCGCACTGCTGCACTCGGTTATACAGGCGGTGACAACGTGCGCCAGCAGTTCACTGGAAAAGAACGGGACATCGAAACGGGACTCGATTACTTCGGTGCCAGGTACTTTGGAAGTACTCAAGGGAGGTTCACTTCACCTGATCCGCTGCTTTCTTCTGGTACTGTCGACGACCCACAGTCGTGGAACCGTTATTCATATGTTCTCAACAATCCACTTAAGTTGATCGATCCGGATGGTCTTTATGTATTTGATTCAAGTGTTAGTGAGGAGCAGAAAAAGAAGTTCAATGCAGCCCTAACTCAAGCGAGAGCAAACCTTCAACAGGTAGCCAAGACCTACGGGACCAACTCCCAAGAATACAAAAAGGCTGAGAGGGCTTTGAATGTTTATGGAGCTGAAGGCGTAAAGAACGGGGTCACAATCTTCGCGAAAGCAGGTTTGGGCCACGATGAAACTCAAGTAGCAGGTGTGGCAGGACAAAAGACAGTTGATAATCCAACTGGACAGAACATCCATGTGACCTTCGATACAAAATCGTTTAATTCCGATGTTTTGGGGGCCAATATTGGTCATGAAGGCTCGCACGCAGCCGACGGCTCGGACTGGGTGCAGAGTGGTTTCAAACAGAGCTCGAATCCCATGTTATATCAAGCTGAAATGGATGCATTCACAGTTCAGAGCGTCCTTGGGCAGACATTCCGACCTGATAGTTATGGGACCGTCAGTTTGCCGGGCTTCAAACCACCAGGTAAAAATCCTTACCTACCCGAGAAGGTGAGACTCTTTGATTCAGGATGGGCGGAAGCAGACCGAGCCACGCTCCGGACGGCAAACATTGATCGCATACTCTCACGACCAGAAAAGGCTGGGGGCTATGGATTGACATCGACCAGTACTAAGAGAGAATTCTTGAAAGGCAGTAAGTTCTGATTAGGTAACAGCAATGAAAAAGGTGCTCTCCGCAACAGTCATTTTTTGTAGTGTCGTGTTGGGCATTCAGGCTCAAACCACAGCTAGAACGCAGGCCAACATTCGCATCATGAAGGATAAACCTAGCGTCTACATCACCTTTGAACGCGTCGGTCAGTTGAAGGCGCCAGACCCTGGCGATGAGAAAGAAAGAGTGTGGCTACGGTTACACAACAATACTAGATGGCCGATTATGTTGGACATGAGCGCAGTACCTTCAGGAGAGTATGGAGATGCCGGATTGTTCTATGAGGAAGTGTTGAAAGGTGAGGTGACCTTTCGCATGCAATGTCATGTTTGTACGCTGAATAGTCTCGGCCCGGGCAAGTCTTTACTGTTTAGTATTCCTCAAGCGGGCCTTGCAAAGGAACGGGCTATCCGAGTTAGATTCAGTTACAGCTGGGAAGATCAGAATGATGTAGCTGGCGGCCGCGAGACGGAACATTATGTTTATTTTCACGCTGAGAAACTCCCACAGAGTGTTCAAGAGCGCATCGAGTAGGTCGCCGTTGTTGCTATCCTGACGGGATCAAAGATCAGCATCTTGTTGTTTGTGTCTAAGGTCAGTGTTACAACAACAACTCACCGGGTGGCGTGCTGATTGACGAAAGCTTCGAGGACGGCAGCAAGCTTCTGCTGCTGAGAGCGCGGGAGTTGAGAGGCGGCTTCGAAAAGCTGTTTCATCTTGCCGGTTGGACCAGTACCGCGTTTCTTAGTGCCGTTAGAACCCACCAAATCTTCCACTGAAACATTGAGCGATTGGGCCAGGTTGAGTAGCTGGTCAGGGCGGAGCGCGACCGGGTTGCGTTCCCAGTGGGCGTAGGCTCGTTGAGTGAGCCCGAGTCGATCGGCGAGTTGTTGTTGGGAAAGGCCCGCCTGCTCACGGAGCGTGTGTAAACGCTGACCGAAAGGGGTGCGCTCGCGTTTGGCAGGGCGGCCTGTTTTCACGAGCGGAGTATAAGGCGACAAATCAGTGGTTAGAGATAATGCTTGCATGGTTAGCAATGATATGTATAATCCTCGGCCAAGTCAAAAGGTTGTGAATGCCTGCAAATAACTCTTGACAGCTTTTTTGAAAACGAGTGGAAGCCGGATGCTGATCGACAAAGGAGAGATCGAGCGGGTGAAACGGGCGAATGAGTTGGTGGGGTTCATTCGCGGCCGCGGCGTCGTTCTCACACAGCGCGGCAAACAGCTTGTGGGTCTCTGTCCTTTTCATGATGACCACGAACCGAGTCTGGTAGTCGATGCACGGAAACAACTGTGGAACTGTCTGGGCGCATGTCATGAAGGCGGCGACGTATACCGCTTTGTGATGAAAGCGGACCGGGTGGACTTTCGTGAAGCGCACCGGCGGCTTGGTGGTCATGAAGCCGAATTGAACACAGTGGCAGTTGAGGATCAGCAATGGTTGGAGCGCGCGGTGGATCACTACCACGCGCGATTGCTGGAGACACCGACAGCGCAGGACTATCTGCGTTCGCGGGGCATCACGGCAACGGAGTTTGTGACGAGCTTTCGCGTTGGTTATGCAGATGGAACGTTGGCCGCGAAGCTGCCGGCGGAAGGACGGAGAGCGTTGCGACGCATTGGTGTGCTAACGGGTTCGGGGCGTGAGCTAATGCATGGCTGCGTGCTCTTTCCTTTAGCCGCTGCTGGTGGAGCGAACAGTGGCCACGTGGTGGGACTTTACGGACGCAGCATTGAAGGAGAAGGCATCTTTATCTCCCTGGCGAGCGGCGTGGCGTGTTCAATCCGCAGGGCGCAAAGAACACTGAGGAAGTGATCGTCACGGAGAGCGTGATCGATGCTGCGGCGCTGTGGAGCGCGGGTCTGCGTAATGTCATTCCTGTTTATGGCGTGACCGGCTTGACTGAGGAGATCATGGCGCACCTGGTGGAGTGCCGAGTCAGGCGCGTGGTGCTGTTGCTGGATGCTGACGAAGCGGGACGGGCGGCGGCGCACGACATGGCCCAACGGTTGGCAGCGGTAAACATGGAGGCGCGCTCGGTTGAGTTGCCGGTAAAGGATGCGGCGGAGTTCATCGCCGGCGGCAGCCTGGTTGACGAGCTACGGATGTTAATAACCGGGAACGCGGAAAGTTCGTCCGCAGACGCGAGCGCAGCTCGCGCTGTGCGCGTTGAGGCGAGTGGGGCGACTGCGCTTGCAGGAGCGCTGATGCAGTTGGAGACGAGCAACGACGGCGCACTGCTGTTTGCCAGCGATGGTCGTGAGTATCGCGTGCGCGGCCTCTCGCCTGTTGGTCTCGAAAGATTGAGAGTGAACGTGCGCTTGTCGATGACGGAGCAATCGACAAATGGCAATGAGCAAGCGGCAATGACTCGCTTTCATCTGGACACGATTGATCTTTATCAGGCGCGAGCGCGGTCGTTGTTTGCACAAAGCGCGGCGAAGTTGTGCGGAGTTGGTGAACAACAAGTGAGCGCGGACCTGTTGCAGCTGATCGAAAAACTGGAAGCGGCGCGGCTGGCGATGCGGCGCAATGGCGATGAAGCAAACCAGCACGAGGCGCCGATGACGCCGGCGGAAAGAGAGGCGGCGCTTCAGTATCTCAAGGATCCAAAACTGACGGAGCGCATCGTCGCGGACTTTCGCCAGTGCGGTCTGGTGGGTGAACGAGCGACGGTGTTGACGGCTTACCTGGCGGCGGTCTCGAGGAAACTCACAGAGCCGTTGGCAGTGCTGATCGTGGCGCGCAGCGGT
>DATENQ010000496.1:0-6223 GCA_035275005.1 Pyrinomonadaceae bacterium
AGATTCCGAGTTAACCGAAGCAGAAGAGGCGTCCGTCCTGTGAGCCGATGACGATGCGGCCGTTAGCGATCGCGGGTGAAGCGGATAGTGGAGCGCCGGTGTCGAATTCCCAGAGCTTCGCGCCGGTATCCAGATTCAAAACGTAGAAACGTCCGTCATTCGATCCAACAAAAACACGTCCTCCCGCAATCGCCGGCGACGACTCCACCCGCGCCCGCGTCGCGAAAGTCCACGCAGCCTTCCCCGCAACTGTCAATCCATGGACCATCTTGTCGCGCCCACCAATCACGATTCGCGTGGGCGTAACTGCCGCGGACGAGTAAAAGGGAAACTTTCGTACCGGGTGTTCATAGCGCCAGGCAATTTTGCGTTCCGCGAGGTTAACTCCCAGCACTTCATTGTCAAACGTGCCGTAGAATGCCGCCCCTTCTCGCAACGCCGGCGATGCGCCGGTGTACGCTCCTGACGAAACGTTGAAGACCTCTTTGCCATCCGAAATCCGAATGGCGCGAAACAGTTCGTCACAACCCGCGATGAACGCCATGCCGTCCGCGATACCCGGCGTCGAATGCACCGGTCCATTTGTCTTGAACTTCCAGATCAGCGAACCGTTGCGCGCTGACAGGCAATAAAGGTGTTCGTCATAAGAGCCGATCAAAACTCGATCGCCAATTACCACTGGCGATGATTTGATCTCGCCATTGGTTTTGAAGGCCCACAACTTTTTACCGTCGCGGGCGCTTAGCGCATTTATCCAGCCGCCCAAATCGCCAATGTAGACCACCCCGCTATCGTAAGCCGGTGACGACTCGCCGATCGGCGATCCCGTCGCGAACTTCCAGTAGACCGATCCATTCTCAAGACTCAGCGCGACGAGTTCGCCCTTTTGCGATCCGACAAACACGGTCCCGCCGACGATCGCCGCCGACGATTCGATCGATTCACCGGCTTCGTAAGTCCAAAGCTGTTTCAGTGAACTCGGCATGCTCGATTGTGATACTCCGGTCAACGAGTGATTGCCGCGAAATTGAGACCAGTTATCCGCGGGCGTGTCCTGTGCCATCACGGAAACTGCCAGGCAAACAACGAGAATCAGGCTCTTCAATAAACGCATTGGTAAATCTCGATCGCTCCTTGCTTGTCAAAAGGTCTTGGATTGAACGTGCCCGTCCACTGCGCCGCGGCTTCTGACGCGAGCTCGGGTAATTCCGTCTCAGTAACTCCGATCGCACGCAGATTGCTGCGCAAGCCGCCCGCCTCCGTGAGCTCTTCCAGTCTCTGCGCCAACGCCCTGTGCAGCCACGCGTAATCGTGACCCACCGCCGTTTCGTTCCAACGCACCACCGACGGCAACAACATCGCGATAGCCGCACCGTGAGCAGTGCCATAGCGTGCGGTCAACGGATTCGCGCAGGCGTGCGTAGCGCCGAGCATCGAATTGTCGATCGCAACGCCGGCGTAGAATGCTCCCAATTGCATCGCGCCTCGTGCTTCGATGTCGTCAGGCCGGCTGAGCACTCGTTCATAGTTCGGTTCGAGTAGTCGCCATGCTTCACGCGAAAATAGCTGCGAGAGCGGATTGCGTTTTGTCGTGACGTAAGTCTCGACCGCGTGAGCGATTGCGTCGAAACCGGAAGTCGCGGTAATGCTGCGCGGCTGCGAAACTGTAAGAGCAGGATCAAGGAGGGCCACACGAAAAGCCGCCTTCGGATCGCCGCAAGCCATCTTGACGTGACTCTCGGCGTCAGAGATCAGCGCGTAAGCTTGTGCTTCACTGCCCGTGCCCGCGGTTGTCGGTATGGCAATCATCGGCAACATCGGTTGTGTTGCTTTGCCATAGCCGTGGTAATCAGCCATGCGGCCGCCGTTGGTCAGCAGAAAGTTGATGCCTTTTGCGCAATCGAGCGAACTGCCGCCGCCCAGTCCGATTATCGAATCAATCTTCAACGGCGCAACGAGCTTCGTCCCCGCTTCAACCATGCGCGTGTCGGGATTGACTTCGAAATCGTGAAAGCGAAAGACCTCTACGCCGGCTTTTTCCAACGGAGTTACAGCTTCATCGACGTGCCCGGACGCCACCAGACCATGGTCCGCGACCAGCAAGGTGCGTTTGAAGTTTAACTCGCGCGCCAGCTCGCCGAGGCGCACTACTGCCCCGGCACCGAAGATCACGCGAGTACGAGGTTGAAAATCGAAACTCGTCAATTCTTTGGTGTCTTTTGTTCCACTTTCGGTGGCGCAACTTGTTTTGCCGCTTCCGGCTTCAAGTTGCCCACAGTGCTTGTTGTGGTTGACTTGGGGGCGGGGGACTCCGCCAATGCAAAAAGTTGATTGCGGCTGGTGATGTAAAGCGCTCCGTTCGCCGGCACGGCGGTCGAATAAACCGAGCTGCCCATATTGATCTCACCGAGCACCTTTTTCGTCTTGCCTTCCTGCAGAATCACGACGTCGCCGTCTTCATCGCCGAGATAGAGTTTGCCGTCAATCAACATCGGCGAGCCCCAGACCGCGGCGAAGACATCGTGGGTCCAGTAAACCTGACCTGTCTTTGCATCAAGGCAGTGCAGGAAGCCGCTGAAATCAGCCTCGTAAACGAGCCCGTCTTTGATCGCCGGCGTTGAAATTGAGCGACGAATCTTATCGTACTGCCATACTAAGCCGGTCTTGGTGATGTCGCCGCGCTTGGTGGCATCGATGCAATACATGTGGCCAACGCCCTCGCCGTGTTCCGGATCCTGGCCGTTGGCGATGTAAACGTGGTCTTCGTAGACCACTGGCGTACTGATTAACTCATTGCGTGTCTTGGGCCAGACTGAGTCCTTTGGGTTCGTGTCGAATTCCCAAAGTTTCTTGCCGGTCAAAGCTTCGTATCCGCGAATCCAACCGTCGCCTTGTGCGTGAATAAGTTGGACCACGCCGCCGATTGTTCCCACGGTCGGCGACGACCACTGGCCGTGCAGGATTTTGTCGAATACTGAATTGTCTTCCCAAACGAGTTTGCCGGTCTTTTTATTGACTGCGATGATTGCCGGCGCTTTTGGCGAAGGGATGTTGACGTGGCTCTCGTCCTGACCATTGGAAGTGCTGACATAGATCAGATCGCCGTACATGACCGGTGACGAATTCGCGAGATTGTGTGGCAGCGAACCAACTTCCTCGATCATATCGAAGCGCCACACGATGTCGGCATTGGTTTCCCCGGTGAGTTTTTCGTCTGTTACTGGGCCATCGTTTTCTTTATCGCGAAAGCCTTGTGTATCGAGACACATGAGCTCGGCACGATTTGAAACATAGTAAATCCGATCTCCGTCGACGAGTGGAGACGAAGCGACGCCCTGGTATGGCCAGTCGTTGACGCGACCAGCGGTGAGTTTGTCGTGGACCATCTGCCACATGAACGCGCCGTCTGACTCACGAAACGCCATCAACACGCCCTTGTCACCAGTGATCTTAGGATCGCGTACTCCCTCGTTGTTCGTGCCGACGAACACCATGCCACCTGAGACGACCGCGTTGCCGTAAGTTTGCGAGCCGAGTTGGGCCACCCACTTCACGTTCTTCTTGGTTTTGACATCCCAGCTGGTCGGCAGGCCCTTCATGTTCGAGACCATGTTGCGATCCGGCGTGCCGCCCCACATGGGCCAATCACCCGAACCGGGATCGTTAGCCGAAACTGCAGGCACGAGGGCGCAAACAGCGGCACTTAGCATGAATAGGATAATGAAAGCGTTGGATTTTGTGCTTTTGAATTTCATTTGTTTGCGTACACCTTTATGTTGTCGAAATAGACTTCGGAGAGACCGTTGCCGAAGATTCCCGGTGCTCCCTGGCGATTGGGAATCTGATCGATCATTTCGATCATCCATGCGGCGGGCTCAGGTTCGCTCGTGGGCCATGCCTTGCCGCGCGCGCGGGTTTTTCCGTCAGGCAGATTCTCGACCTGTAGTTTGAGACGGTACCAGGTATCAGGTTTCCAGGCGAAGGGCATGCTCTTCGTCCGGGTTGTTTCAGGTTGCCAGGGCTCGATATGAAGCATCTGGCTGTTGCCGTAAAGAGTCAACACGTAGCGCTGCGCAATGACACCGGCATCGCCTTGCTGGCGTCGCTTCGTGGTCGCGGAAACGTCGGCTTCGACAGTGTAGTTGGACCAATCTGATGGTCCAATA
The DNA here is from genome assembly GCA_035275005.1 of Pyrinomonadaceae bacterium. Taxonomy (GTDB): domain Bacteria; phylum Acidobacteriota; class Blastocatellia; order Pyrinomonadales; family Pyrinomonadaceae; genus PSRF01. Next base: position 4,167 of record DATENQ010000496.1, read on the forward strand.
TAGGCGCGCGAGCGGCTGAGCAGGGACGAGCCTTCAGTTAGCTTGGCAAGTACCTTGTTACCGTTTTGATCGCGCACGCCGTACTTCATTGTCATACTCACCCATGCGGGTGGTGCTGAGTTAACGGCGAAAGAATCGAAAGTTTCGCTCCACGGCAGTGGTGGAAAGACGCGCACGCTGGCGGTACCACTAACGCCGCCGACAGTCGCTTTCACCAATCCGGCTTGTGCTGCTGCTTCGTTGCCGGCTGTGAAGTTGCCGTTCTCAATCGTGCCTTTTAATTGCTCGAGCGACCAGTTTGCCGCCGGCTCTTCGCGAATGAAGTTACCCTGCGCGTCGAAGAGTCGCGCGCGAAAACTCGCCTTGTCGCCGGGTTTGAGTATCAGTTCCGTTGGAACTACCTGCACCCACGTTGCCGGTTGCGAGCTTACGTTGCTGCCCACTGCGGCTACATTTGCCGACGAGCTGTGATTCGTTTTCTTGCCGATGCAATAGAGATTACTGTCGCTGACGACGAACACGCGACCGTTTGAGATTGCCGCCGAGGCGATGATGGCTTCCGGCTGTGCTTCAGTTCCTAACTGATCCTGATCGAGAATTTGCGCGCCGGTGGCGGATGGTTTGAGTATGAAGAACTTTCCATTTTCCGTGCCGACGTAAAGTTTGCCGTCAGCGAGCACAGGTGAGGCTTTCTGGATCGTGCCGAGATTTTGCAGCCAGAGCTGCTTGCCGGTGTTTACGTCAAACGCAGCGATGTTGGCGCCGTTGTCGACCTGGTACATCCGATCCCCGTCGATCACCGGCGAAGAGAAGCCGCCTTGCCAGCCGTAGACGGTCCACTTAATTTGCTCCGGCTTGATTTCGCCTTTCGCAGTGGCGTCAACGGCGACCATCATGCCCATCTCGCTTGAATTAAGATTCTCTTCGCTGTGGGTCAATATCGCGGTATTGCCGTGCAGGACGACGCCCGTGTTGATACCGCGTTTGCTGATCTCGTACTTCCAAACCGGTTCACCGGTTTGCGGCTTGATCGCGTAGACCGAGCCGTCGCTGCCGCCTTGAATGAGCAATCGCGTTCCGTTCACGTTTGCGATGATCGGCGGAGCGTAGGTCGTATCGTAAGGACGGCCGCCGGGAGCGCTTATATAAACTGTCTCGCCGGTTTTTTTGTCGAACGCCATGAAGCGATGTGCGCCGCGTCCGTGCTGGCCCCACTGAAAGGTGACGCCGCTGACGATCACGAGATCGCCGTCAATGATCGGCGATACTGTTCGCCCCCCGTGTGTGGTGAGTAATCCAAAATCTTCGCCGAGCGAGCGTTCCCACAAAACTTTCCCATCGCGATTAAGACCGATCAGAGTGCCACCGACACCTAACGCGTAGACGTTGCCGGTCGAAGGATCGCCGACCGGAGAGGCCCAACCGACACGATGTGGAGGCACGTCGCTCAGGTAGATATTGAAGCGATGTTCCCAGAGGAGCTTGCCGGTATCAGCGTTAAAGGACATCACGCGTTCTTGCAGTGTTTCGCCTTTGCCGGCGGTGTTCTGCAAGTAGACGCGATCTCCCATGACGATCGGCGCGGACCGCCCGCCGTACGGAGCTTTCCAGGCCAGGTTCTCACCAGCCGGGGACCATTTTGTTGGCAGATTCTTTTCTGTGGAGATCCCGTCGCGAGCGGGACCACGCCATTCGGCCCAATCGCTCGCGCCGAGGACCGTTACGGCAAGGCAAAGATTCAAGAAAATGGAGATCAGGTTAGTCATTTTGAAGGCCCATCATAGATAAGAAAAAGATGTTTCCCCGGGTCCGCGAAAAAAGCTGTAAAAGGGTCTGCGCGCGCAACCTTAAGGATGTACAATACGTAAGCTCACGTTGCTGCGTTACAAATTTTTCGTGATTCTAGCAGTTTCCGACTCATCCGTTAATCTGTGATTGATTTAGTCTTTGCTCACAGCGAGGAGAAATCATGTTGTTGTTACAAAAGGTCTGCCTCTTTTCGTTGCTTGCTCTATTTTTTCAGCAAGCGACGCCTGATCCCAAACAGGCACTGAACG
>DATENQ010000497.1:0-3079 GCA_035275005.1 Pyrinomonadaceae bacterium
GCGAAACTCACTCCTCATCGAGATCAAACAGGTACACATTGCGCGCATTCAACTGGATTGGGAACGAATACCACTCGCAAATTTGACGTCACTGCTTCACGCTCATCCGTTTGAAACCGATCTCGACATCACCGGCGAGCGTTCGTTGCATCGTTTGATCGACTGTGCAGTAACGATAGAAGGCAGCGAGCGTCTGAAGTCGTGGCTATTGAGCACGCGGCCCGATGCCGATTTAATCAAACATCGCCAGGCGCTGGTCCGCGAGTTAAAAGGTCACTATGTCTTTCGTGACAAGCTGCAACTACTGTCGGCGGTTGCGCGCCTCAACACGGGTAATCGAGATCTCTGGAATTCAAAGATACTCATCGACTGGCTCGCGCGTGACGAACGCAAGAGTTCGTTGCTGCCGACAGTCGTTTATCTCTCGATCCTTTCGGCTCTGAACATTGTCTGCGTCGTTCTCGGGAGCTTTCAATTAATCCCGCGGATTTGGCCCATCACGCTCGTGATTTATTTCGGCGCGATGCTCCTGAATCGATCGCGCATCGCGACCGCGTGGGAAGACCTGCAGGGCCTCGAAAAGGCGTTGACTCATTTTCGAGTTGTGTTTGGTTATCTTGAATCACGCAGTTACAAAAACACGCCGAGGCTGGCGCAGATTTGTGCTCCCTTCGCGGAGGAAGGCAAACAACCGTCGCATGAGATCCGACGATTGGGCCGGCTCGCTGCGGCGCTCGGAGTGCGTACGAACCCGATTCTGGCTTTACTGGTCCACCTGTTGGTGCCCTGGGATTTCTATTTCACTTACCGGCTGGAGCTCGTTAAGAAGGAGATCGCTGATCTTATGCCGCGCTGGTTGGACGCGTGGCATGAGCTCGAGGCTTTGAACTCGCTGGCAAACTTCGCTTACCTGAATCCGCATTACGAGTTTCCTGAGTTGCTTCCTGAGGCCGGGCGAGTTGTGACGCACAAGTTAGGTCATCCGCTGCTGAAGCCGGAGTCGAAGGTGTGCAACGACTTTGAGTTGGACCACAACCGCAAGATCGTGATCCTCACCGGCTCGAACATGGCGGGGAAGAGCACGTTTCTCAGGACAATTGGCGTGAATCTCGTGCTCGCTTACGCGGGCGCGCCGATGAATGCCGAGCGTTTACAGACGTCATTGTTCAGGATCTTTACGTGTATCAAGGTCAGTGATTCAGTGCAGGATGGTCTCTCGTATTTCTATGCGGAAGTGAAACGGTTGCAGGCTTTGCTTGCGGCAACTGAAGTTGACGATCCGCTGCCGGTGCTGTTTCTGATCGACGAGATCTTTCGCGGCACGAACAGTCGCGAACGATTGATTGGCAGTCGTTCTTACATCCGAACACTCGCTCACGGAACGTCGGTCGGTCTGGTCGCGACCCACGATCTTGAGTTGATCAAGTTAGCTGATGAAATCGAAGGTGTCGTCAACCAGCACTTCCGGGAAGAAGTAAGCGACGGCAGAATGGTCTTTGACTACCGCCTGCGTCCTGGTCCATGCCCAACGACCAACGCGTTAACGATCATGCGACTCGAAGGTTTGCCCGTCGAGACATAATTTATGCGAACAAACGGCCGCCCGTCGTTCATTTCAGGCTTTTCATGATCTCCGTGTGCGCGTCGAGAATCTCGGCCGCTTGGTCCGCATTTGGAGTTAAGGACCAGTCATCGTGGTCCCATGTGCCGCCGAGAATGATTCCGTCGCGACGCGGGAACATGTAGCCGCTACTCAAGTAGCAGTAGTCGATCTCGGGTTGCGGCAGGAGTATTTCGAGTTGCCCACGCACCGGGATCAGTTCTTCGTCATCAAAGAGCGCGCGTGAGCCGAGTCCGGTGCAGTTGAAGATCACCGGCTCACGAAGTCGCGCGAGCTCTGCACGACTGCGAAACTCCTTAACCACCACACGACCACCCGCGATATAGAAATCGCGCAACAGCGCGCTCAGATAGATCGACGGTTCGATCAGCATCGTGGTGTATTGCTTCACAAACGGAAAGCCGAAATAGTTGTCCGGATCGCGATGCGTTTCGATCTGCGGATATAGATCGTTGCCGCCAGGCAGTTCACGCCCGAGTCCCGCTTCGTGTCGCATCAGTTCAAACGTCTCGATCCATCGCACGCCATACTCAGGACCGACGAGCAACTGGAACGCCCGATTCGAAATGCGACACGCCTGTCGAAACTGTTCGTTGAATTTGCCGGTGATCGTTTCGTAGACAGAGGTTGGCGACCACGAAGCGCCCGCGATGTTCGACGTCGTGTCCGGTGGTAAATCTTTCGCGTAGATCGTTACCGTCCCTGGTCCATTCTGGTAACGACGTTGCAACAGCCGCGCAGTTGATAGACCACTCACGCCGCAACCGAGCACCGCGAATCGTGTTGGTCTCGCAGATTTGTGCGCAATCAGATAATCGCGCAGGAGATCGACCGCGAGTGTCGCCGTGCCCCATGAGAGCGTTACGCCGCCACCGCCGTGACCGTAGTTGTGTACGAGCAGTTTGTTTCCAAACCGCTTCGCATCGACCATGAAACCGCTGGGCCGATACGGTCGCAATCCGACTACTTCGCGAATGATTCGATTGCGAGCAACTTTGACGGGCGCAAAGTGTCTTTTCGTGTCGAAAGCAAAAGAGCGACGTGCTGCTAACAACGCTGCGCTCGACAGCATCGCGCCGCGCAGAAAGTTTCGTCGATTAATTGACGTACTCATCGAACACGCAGATTACGCAGATTTACTGATCTGTGCAATCTGCGTAATCTGTGGACATGAATTCGTTTCCCGAGTGGCTCGTGCCGATGGCCGCGACTCTGACGCAGGAGCGGTTTAGCGGGCCGGAGTGGATCTTCGAACGCAAGTTTGACGGCATTCGGTTACTGTCCTACAAAAAAGGTGATGACGTGCAGTTGTTTTCCCGCAATCACTTGCCGCAGCACCTTCCCGCAGTGCAGCGAGCGATCGAGCAACTTCCGAATCAGGAATTGATTTTGGACGGCGAGATTACGTGGCGCCACGGTGACGTCGCGTATCACGTCTTTGACATCATGTGGCTCGAC